>NZ_DHXG01000027.1:12509-18073 GCF_002413585.1 Paracoccus sp. UBA5162 | reverse complement strand
AGGAATTCAAGGGCACCGGCAACAGCGAGATCGTGCTGGATCGCAAGGTCGCCGACAAGCGGGTCTTCCCGGCCATGGACATCCTCAAATCCGGTACCCGGAAAGAGGAATTGCTGGTCGAATCGAAGGATTTGCAAAAGACCTATCTGTTGCGCCGGATCTTGAATCCGATGGGGACGACAGATGCGGTCGAGTTCCTGATCTCGAAATTGAAGCAGACCAAGAGCAATTCGGAATTCTTCGACTCGATGAACGCCTGACGAGGCTGACATGGCTCTTATCTATGCGGAAGCCACCCCGCCCGGGCGCGGTGGCATTTCGGCTATTCGCATCAGCGGAGACGGAGCACGGCGGGTGGCCGAAAGGCTGGCCGGACCGCTGGAGCGTCCGCGCCACGCCTATCTGCGGACCTTGCGCGAGGGAAACGAAATTCTCGATCAGGCTCTGGTGAGCTGGTTCGAAGCCGGGCGAAGTTTCACCGGAGAAGAGACTGCGGAATTGCAATTGCACGGGGCTCCGGTTGTCGTGCGGCGGGTTGGGGCCGCGCTGCGGCGTATGGATGTGCGATCGGCCGAAGCGGGAGAGTTCACCAGACGCGCCTTTCTGGCGGGAAAAATGGATCTTGCCGAGGTCGAGGGACTGGGTGATCTTCTTGCGGCCGAGACCGAAGCCCAGCGGCAGCAGGCGGCGCGGCTGGCCTCGGGCGAGTTGGGTCGGGTGGCCGGAGATTGGCGAAAGATGCTGATTGCCGCTGGCGCCTTGATCGAGGCGAGCGTCGATTTTGCGGACGAGGAAACGCCCGAGGAAGTCCCGGCCGAGGTTTTTTCCCTGTTGCAGGAACTTGCGGCTGAACTTGACCGTCATATTGCCGGCTATGCGGCCGCCGAGACGATCAGATCGGGATTCGAGGTGGCCATCATCGGGCCGCCGAATGCCGGAAAATCAAGCCTTCTTAACAGGTTGGCCAGGCGCGATGTGGCGCTGGTTTCCGAGATTGCGGGTACGACACGCGACGTGATCGAGGCGCGACTGGACCTGAGTGGTGTGCCGGTCACGTTCCTTGATACTGCTGGACTGAGAAAGTCGTCTGATCTCATCGAATCCTTGGGGATTGATCGCGCGAGACAGCGTGCCCTCGCAGCGGATTTGAGGGTGCATCTGTCCCCGGATGGTCAGCGCGAGCAAGATCTGTGGCGCGACGGCGATATCGTGGTGAGCAGCAAGGTTGACTTGCGCGAGGATGGGTCCACTGGCGTCTCGGCTTTGACAGGGGTGGGGATAGACGATCTGCTGACCAGGTTGCGCCGCACCCTGGCCGAGAGAATCGCTCCGGCGGGTTTGGTGAGCCACGGCAGACAACTGAATGCGCTTGTAGATGCGCGCCGCGCTTTGGCAGATATCGATGGATTGCCACCCGAAATTCTGGCGGAGAATATTCGCGCCTGCGCCATGAGTCTGGACCGGCTTCTTGGCAGAATCGGTGCGGAGGATTATCTAGATGCCATCTTTACGACTTTCTGTATCGGGAAATAGGGCGTTTCACGTGAAACATTTTGATGTGATTGTGATCGGAGCCGGTCACGCCGGACTTGAAGCCGCAGGCGCGGCGGCGCGCATGGGGGCTGATGTCGCGCTGATCACAATGCGGCGCGAGGATATTGGCGCATTGTCCTGCAACCCGGCGATCGGCGGGCTGGGCAAAGGACATCTTGTCCGGGAAATAGACGCGCTTGACGGACTGATGGGGCGGATCGCTGACCGGGCCGGGATTCAGTTCCGGCTGCTCAATCGACGCAAGGGGCCCGCGGTTCAGGGGCCGCGCGCCCAGATGGACCGCGCAATCTATCGCAAGGTCGCGCATGATCTTATGTCCCGTCTTCCCGGACTGACGTTGATCTACGGATGCGTCGAGGCGCTGGCCGGCGACGAGAACCGCGTGACCGGGATCGAGATGGAGGACGGGACCGCCTATTCGGCATGTGCCACCGTGCTGACCACCGGGACGTTCCTCAACGGGACCATTCATATCGGCGACGTATCGCATGCAGCCGGTCGCTGGGGTGACGAGAATGCGAGAGGCTTGGCGACGTCGCTTCGCCGTTTCGATCTTCCGCTGGGTCGCCTGAAGACGGGAACGCCGCCTCGGCTAGACGGGCGGACGATCGATTGGTCCCGCCTTGATCGGCAGCCCGGAGACGATGAGCCGACGCTGTTTTCCTATCTCAGCACAGGCGTGAGTGGGCCGCAGATCTCTTGCGGTATCACACATACAAACCCGGAAACACATGACATCATTAGAGAAAACCTATCTCGTTCCGCAATGTATGGCGGACACATTTCCGGGAAGGGCCCTCGATACTGCCCGTCGATCGAGGACAAGGTTCTTCGGTTCTCGGAAAAGAAATCGCACCAGGTTTTTCTTGAACCCGAGGGGCTGAACGATCCGACGATTTATCCCAACGGTATTTCGACATCGCTGCCGGCTGAGATTCAGGAAGCCTATGTCCGAACGATCACGGGGCTCGAGCAGGCTGTAATACTTCAGCCCGGTTACGCCGTTGAATACGACTACGTCGATCCTCGTGCGCTGTCGTCATCGCTTCAACTTCGAGCTGTCAGCGGCCTTTTCCTTGCTGGACAGATCAACGGCACGACGGGATATGAAGAGGCCGCCGCGCAAGGTTTGGTTGCAGGACTGAATGCTGCTTTGTTGGCACAGCGGAAACCCGCGATCAAATTCAGCCGATCAGAGAGCTATATCGGCGTCATGATCGACGATCTGGTGTCCCGGGGTGTGACCGAACCTTACCGCATGTTCACCTCCAGAGCAGAATTTCGCTTGACGCTTCGGGCCGACAACGCCGATCGCCGGCTGACCCGCATGGGCCGGAACATCGGCTGCGTCGGCGATGAGCGCTGGCGGCATTTCGACAGCCGGGAAAAGCGGTATATCGCCGGACGCGACATCGCCGAGGCGCGAGCCTTTTCGCCGAACGAGCTTTCAGGCAGGGGGCTTCATGTTCGACAGGACGGCCAAAGGCGCTCGGCATTCGAATTGATGGGAATGGCGGCGATCAGCGATGCGCAGATTGTTGAAATCATGCCAGAATTGTCGGCGGTTCACCCGGAAACCATGGCTCAGTTGCGCGCTGACGCTCTCTACCATCAATATCTCGATCGCCAGGAACGTGACGCGAAGGCGCTGAAAAACGACGAAAACATTGTGCTCCCAACCTCCCTGGACTACTTCACAATGTCCGGACTTTCGGGCGAACTGGCCGCGAAGCTTTCGGAAGCGCGGCCAGAGAGCCTCGCCTCGGCCGCCAGGATTGAAGGCATGACCCCCGCCGCGCTGACCCTGATCCTTGCCATGGCAAAGAACGAGCGGTGCCGGACCGCATGATGCATGTTTCACGTGAAACATGGGATGAACTGGATGTCTATGCCGCTATGATCCGGAAGTGGAATGCTCGGATCAATCTCGTGGCGCCGTCATCCGTTCCCCATCTGCAAGAGCGGCATATTGCCGACAGCCTGCAGCTTGTCGAACTCAGCCAGCCCGACGCTGGTCTTTGGGCCGATTTAGGTAGCGGAGGCGGCTTTCCCGGCCTGGTCGCGGCGATCGCATGCCGCGATCGCATGACGGATTTCATTCTCGTCGAAAGCGATCAGCGAAAATCGGCTTTTCTGCGAAGCGTCATTCGCGAACTCGGCCTGAAGCGGGCAGAGGTCATCTCTGCCCGCATCGAGGATCTGAATTCGCTGAAAGCCGCCTATATCAGCATTCGGGCGCTTGCCCCGCTTCCCCGTCTCATGCCATATCTGGTGCAACATCTCGAAAAGAACGGGCAGGCGTGGTTGATGAAGGGCAGGCAGTGGAAGGCGGAACTTGACGAGACGGCGTCACACTGGCGCTTCTCCGTCGAGAGCCATCCCAGCAAGACAGATCAGTCTGCGGCTATCCTCAAAATCTGGGGGCTTGATCATGTCTAGATACAGTATCGTGGCAATCGCGAACCAGAAAGGTGGCGTCGGCAAGACCACGACTGCGATCAACCTGGGCGCGGCCCTTGCGATGGCCGGGCATCGGACGATTCTTGTCGATCTCGATCCGCAGGGCAACGCTTCCACCGGGCTGGGCATCGACGAGGATCGCCGGCAGTTGACCGTCTATGACCTGCTTGCCGGCGAGGAAAGTCTTCAGGATTGCGCCATTCCGACCCAGATCGACAACCTCCACATCGTGCCCGCGACTGCCGATCTTTCTTCGGCCGATGTGGATCTGTCCCAGACTCAGGACCGTACCCGCCTGCTTCGCCGCAAGCTTGAGGGTGCACCTGATGGCAGCATTGTCCTGATCGACTGTCCGCCGGCCCTCGGCCTTCTCACCGTCAATGCCATGGTTGCCGCCGATTCGGTTCTTGTCCCGCTGCAGGCGGAGTTCTATGCGCTCGAGGGGCTGTCGCAGCTCTTGACGACGGTCAAGCACGTCCGGGCCAGCGGTAATCCGGCCCTGCGGATCGCAGGTATTCTGCTGACCATGTCCGACTACCGCAACAATCTTTCGCAGCAGGTCGAGGCCGATGCCCGCAACACGCTGGGCGATCTGGTCTTTCCCACCGTCATTCCGCGCAATGTCCGCGTTTCGGAGGCTCCGTCGCATGCCCAGCCCGTGCTGCTCTATGACCCGGCCTCGAAGGGCAGTGGTGCCTATCGTCAATTCGCCGAGGAATTCGCGGCGCGCCTGAAGATCGTGCGAGAGGAAGTGTGATGTCGGATGCCAGAACAGCCAAGAAGGGCCTGGGACGGGGGTTATCGGCGCTGATGGCCGATATCGATCTGGGCGAAACCAACGTCGCGACAGCGCCGTCGCGGGACCGCAGCCTGATTCCGATCGAACAGATCACCGCCAACCCGGATCAGCCGCGCCGTCATTTCGACCCCGAAGCCCTGCAGGAATTGGCCGATTCGCTGCGCAGTCGCGGTGTGCTGCAACCGCTGATCGTGCGTCCGCACCCGACCAGCGAGGGTCTGTACCAGATCGTCGCCGGCGAACGCCGCTGGCGTGCGGCGCAGATGGCGCAACTGCACGAATTGCCGGTCATCATCCGCGAGCTTTCCGATACCGATGTGATCGAGATCGCGATCATCGAGAATATCCAGCGCGCCGACCTGAATGCGATCGAGGAGGCCGCCTCCTACAGGCAGTTGATGGACCGCTTCGGCCATACGCAGGAAAGACTGGCCGAGGCGCTGAACAAAAGTCGCAGCCACATCGCCAACCTGCTTCGCCTTCTCAACTTGCCCGATACCGTTCAGCAATACGTCAAGGATGGAAAGATCAGCGCAGGACACGCCCGCGCGCTAATTACCGCCGGAAACCCCGGGGCGCTGGCCCAGAAGATCATCGATCGCGGTCTCTCGGTCCGCGAGACCGAACAACTGGTTCGCAAACAGTCCCAGCCCGGCACGGAATCTCAGCCGCGTTCTACCCGTCCTCAGCAGAAAGATGCGGATACCCGCGCGCTCGAATCCGATCTTTCCTCCCATCTCGGGATGCGGGT
>NZ_DHXG01000027.1:0-12074 GCF_002413585.1 Paracoccus sp. UBA5162 | reverse complement strand
TTTATCCCGGACGGGTAACAATATAAGCTGCAACTCCGGCGCAGATCGCGGCCTGTGCCACAATGATCCACACCGGCAGCGCTAGCCATAACGTCAAGGCGATCCCGCCCGCCATCGCGACCACGGCCCAGATCTTCGCGACCCCGCCGATGGCGCCACGCTCGTGCCAGGCGCGAATGGGCGGCCCATAGGCCGGATGATCGAGGATCTTTTGTCGCAATCGCGGCGAGCTTCGGGAAAAGGCCCAGGCGGCGACCAGCAAGAAGGGCACCGTAGGCATGATCGGCAGGGCGATCCCGACGATCCCCAGGCCCATGAACAGAAAGCCGGTCAGAAGCCAGATTTGTCGCATCTCAGGTGGCCAGTTCGCGCAAGATCGCGTTCAGGACGGGGCGACCCTGATCGGTGGCGATCAGGCGCCCGCCTTCACGACGCAGCATCCCCATCGCGAACAGGCTTTCGACGGCGGCTTCGGGCAAGACACCGCCCGACAGGCGGTGATACCGCGCCTCATCCATCCCCTCGGCCAGCCGCATCGACATCAGCAGATACTCCGTTGCCTGTTCATCGGCAGGCAGAAACGATCGCAGCGACTCGCCGGTTCCATGCGTCTCGACAGCCTCGATCCATCCTCCGGGCGACATCACCGCCTCGGTCGCCACCCGTCCGCAGTCCAGCGTGAGCCGGCCATGGGCGCCTGGTCCGACGGCCGCCCAATCGCCTTGCCGCCAATAGATCAGATTGTGACGGCTCTCGGATCCCTGCCGCGCATGGTTCGAGATCTCATAGCCCGGAAACCCGAACTCGCAACAAATATCTTGTGTTTCCAGATACATGTCGGCTGACACATCCTCATCTGGAAGATCCTTCAACTTGCCTGCCGCAGCCCTTGCGCCAAAGGCCGTCCCCGGCTCGACCGTCAGCTGATACAGCGACAGATGGTCCGCGGCCATGGCCAGAGCCTCGCGCAGTTCCGCCCGCCAGGCCGCGCGGGTCTGTCCTTGCCGCGCATAGATCAGATCGAAACTCACCCGGGAAAAGCAATCGCGCGCCACGTCAAACGCCGCCCGAGCCTCGGCAACGGAATGCCTCCGCCCCAGCCGCCGCAGATCAGGGTCGTTCAATGCCTGCACGCCCATCGAAAGCCGGTTCACCCCGGCCTCGGCGAAACCGCGAAACCGGTCCTTCTCGACGCTGGTCGGATTGGCCTCCAGCGTGATCTCGATCGCGTTGGTGAAACCCCAGGCGGAACGCGCCGCCCGGATCACCCGGTCAACCGTGTCGGGCCGCATCAGCGATGGCGTGCCGCCGCCGAAAAAGATGCTGTCCAGATGACGGCCCGGCGTCTCGGCCGCCAGCCGCGCGATTTCGCTCGCCAGCGCGTCGGCCCAGCGTGCCTGGTCCACCCGCGACACGACATGGCTGTTGAAATCGCAATAAGGGCATTTCGCCGCGCAGAAGGGCCAATGCACATAAAGCCCGAATCCTCCCGCACGCCAATCCTCGCTCATGCGCGCATCGCGGTCACCGTGACCGCTGCCTTCATTTCCGATCCGATCAGCCAGGCGATCGCCATGGTCGCGGCGGACACCGCCGAAACGCCCCTGACCAAGGCTGGGCGACAGCCCGACGCCGCCTGGAAGGATGATCCGACCGATATTTTATGCAAAGCAACCCTCGATCATCTTCGCCACCGCCCGCGCCCTGTGGCTGAGGCTGTTCTTCAGCGCCGGCTGCATCTCGCCCAATGTCACATCATGCCCCTCCGGCATGAAGATCGGATCGTAGCCATGCCCTTCGGCACCCCGTGGCGGCCAGACCACCCGGCCCGGCAGAGTGCCCTCGAACACCGCGTCATGCCCGTCCGGCCACATCAGCACCAGGGTGCAGCGGAATTGCGCCTGCCGGGGCTCGGGCGCGCCGGCATCTTCCAGCGCGCGCCAGGTCCGTTCCATCGCCATCGCGAAATCACGGCCATGCCCGGTTTCGGCCCAGTCGGCGGTATGGACGCCGGGCGCGCCATCCAGCGCATCGATGCAGATGCCGCTGTCGTCCGACAGCGCGGGCAGGCCGGTCGCCGCGACCGCGGCCCGCGCCTTGATCCGGGCATTGCCCAGGAAGGTCTGCTCGGTCTCGGCGGGCTCTGACAGGCCGGCTTCGGCTGCGCCGATGACGGTGACGCCGAACGGTGCCAGCAGCGCCTGCATCTCGGCCAGCTTGCCGGCGTTGTGCGTGGCAACCAGCAGGCGCCTGCCGTCGAACCGCCTCATGCGATCGCGGCCTTCTGCGCGGCGACCAGTTCGGCCATTCCCGCTTCCGCCAGGTCCAGAAGGCCGGTCATTTCATTGCGGCTGAAGGTCGCCCCCTCGGCCGACATCTGCACCTCGATCAGCCGGCCGCCGCCGGTCATCACGAAATTGCCATCGGTGCCCGCCTCGCTGTCTTCGGCGTAGTCCAGATCCAGAACCGGCTGGCCCGCATAGATTCCGCAACTGACGGCGGCGACGTGATCGAGGATCGGATCGCTGGTCACGACCCCGGCCTGCATCAGCCTGTTCGCCGCCAGCCGCAGCGCCACCCAGGCCCCGGTGATCGAGGCGCAGCGGGTGCCGCCATCGGCCTGGATCACATCGCAATCAAGCGTGATCTGCCGCTCGCCCAGGGCCACGCGATCCACGCCCGCCCGCAGGCTGCGCCCGATCAGGCGCTGGATTTCCTGTGTCCGGCCCGATTGCTTGCCCTGCGCCGCCTCGCGCCGGTTGCGGGTATTGGTTGCGCGCGGCAGCATCCCGTATTCGGCCGTCACCCATCCAAGTCCGGTTCCCTTCAGGAAACGCGGCGGATTGTCCTCGATGCTGGCGCTGCACAGGACATGGGTGTTGCCGCAACGGATCAGGCATGACCCCTCGGCATGCCGCATCACGCCGGTTTCGATTGAAATCGGACGCATTTGGCTTAGATTCCTGCCTGAAGGGCGCATGATTTTTCCTTTTGCTGAAGATTGCTGCCCCATAACGCCCGTTGGCCCCGTCACGCAAGCCCGCAAGGGATATGAGCCAGGAATCGCTGCTATCCGAATTGAACGACCGCTCGCGCGAGGTGTTCCGCCGCGTGGTCGAAACCTATCTGCAAACCGGAGAGCCGGTGGGTTCGCGGACGCTGACGCGCGCGCTGTCCGAACAGGTCAGCGCGGCGACGGTGCGCAATGTCATGCAGGATCTGGAATTCATGGGTCTTCTTGACAGCCCCCACGCCTCGGCCGGGCGGTTGCCCTCGCAGCGTGGCCTGCGGCTGTTCGTGGACGGGATGATGGAGGTCGATTCCGTCGCCCCCACCGATCGCGCCGCCATCGACCAGACGCTGGGAAATGACGATCCCGATACCGGCCTGCTGCTGGATCGGGTCAGCACCGCGCTGTCGTCGATCACGCGCGGGGCCTCGCTGGTGCTGATGCCAAAACACGAGGCGCCGATCCGGCATATCGAATTCGTCAGCCTCGCGCCCGACCGCGCGCTGGTGGTGCTGGTCTTTGCCGACGGCCATGTCGAGAACCGCATCTTCACGCCGCCGCCGGGCCAGACGCCGTCCTCCATGCGCGAGGCGGGCAATTTCCTCAACGCCATGGCCGAGGGCCGCACGCTGGCCGAATTGCGCAGCCACATGGCCCGCCAGATCGACGCAAGGCGGCGCGAACTGGACGTGCTGGCGGCCGAACTGGTCCGGTCGGGGCTGGCGCTGTGGGATGGCGAAGCCACCGATCCCCGCCTGATCGTGCGTGGCCGGGCGAACCTGCTGGACCGCGAGGCCGCCGATCTGGACCGGATCCGGGTGCTGTTCGACGATCTCGAACGCAAGCGCGACATCGTGGAGTTCCTGGAACTGACCGAACAGGGCGACGGGGTGCGCATTTTCATCGGCTCCGAGAACAAGCTTTTTTCGCTTTCGGGTTCCGCTCTGGTGGTTTCTCCCTATATGAATGCCGACCGTAAGATTGTGGGCGCGGTGGGTGTCATCGGGCCGACGCGGCTGAATTATGGCCGTATCGTGCCGATCGTCGATTACACCGCGCAACTGGTCGGGCGGGTGCTGTCCGGCCGGAAAGGATGAACTGGAAGATGAAAGAACAGAACGAACAGCCGATCGACGAGATCGACGACGATCCGCTGGCCGACCCGGCCGTGACCGATGAGATTGCGCGCCTGAACGCCGAGCGTGACGAATTCCGCGACAAGTGGATGCGCGCGCTGGCCGATGCCGAGAATTCGCGCAAGCGCGCCGACAAGGACCGTCGCGACGCCGAACAATATGGCGGATCGCGCCTGGCGCGCGACCTGCTGCCGGTCCATGACGCGCTGACCCGCGCACTGGATGCGGCCGGCGAGGAGCAGCGATCCAATGCCGCCGCCCTGATCGAGGGGGTCGAACTGACCCTGCGCGAGCTGGAAAACGTCTTTTCCAAACATGGCATCACCCTGATCCGGCCCGCCCAGGGCGAGAAATTCGATCCGACGTGGCACGAGGCCATGTTCGAGGCTGCCGTGCCCGGCACCCGCGCGGGCGAGATCATTCAGGTGATGGACAACGGATTCCGCCTGCACGACCGCCTGCTGCGTCCGGCCAAGGTCGGGGTCAGTTCGACGCCGGCCAGCTGATCCGCGTTTCGGCAAGCCGATCCTGTTGCTTCCGATCTCTGGCGCTACAACCTTCCGCTGACTTGCCGAATGTTCCCGACCGCGCGACGCTGGTGGAACATTCGGTCATCGGAGGAGGGGACCATGGCACATACCGACGGGATCAGGATTCACCCGGACGTCGATCACGGCGTGAAACAGGGCAGTTCCGGCTTTTCCGGCGGAACGCTGACCTGCCATTGCGCCAGCAACCCGGTCAAGGTCCGGGTCGGGGGCCAGACCGCCCACAACCATGTCTGCGGCTGCACCAGGTGCTGGAAGCCCGATGGCGCGACCTTCAGTCAGGTCGCGGTCGTGTCGCGTGACGCGGTCGAGGTACTGGAAAACGGCGACAAGCTGGAAGTGGTGGACGAATCCGCCGCGATCCAGCGCCATCGCTGCCGCGAATGCGGCGTTCACATGTATGGCCGGATCGAGAACAAGGACCATCCGTTCTACGGACTTGATTTCATCCATACCGAATTGTCCGACGAAGATGGCTGGTCAGCGCCTGAATTCGCGGCCTTCGTCAGTTCCGTGATCGAATCGGGTGTCGATCCCTCGCGCATGGACGCGATACGCGCACGGCTGCGCGAATTGGGGCTGGAACCCTATGACGCGCTGTCGCCGCCGCTGATGGACGCCATCGCCACGCATGTCGCGAAACGGTCGGGCGCGTTGCCCGCTTGACGGCGGCACGGCCCGATTTCACACATTCCGTCAGGGGGCCGCGACAACCGGCCCCCTCGGCCATGACCGACAAGCCCGATCGAAGAACAGGAGATCAAGCATGAAAACCCGTGCCGCCGTAGCCCTGGAGGCCGGCAAGAAGCTGGAAGTGATGGAGGTCAATCTCGACGGGCCGAAGGAAGGCGAGGTGATGGTCGAGATCAAGGCGACCGGAATCTGCCACACCGACGAATTCACCCGTTCGGGCGCCGACCCCGAGGGGCTGTTTCCCGCGATCCTGGGACACGAGGGCGCGGGCGTGGTGGTCGAGGTCGGTCCCGGCGTCAAGTCCGTGAAGCCCGGCGATCACGTGATCCCGCTTTACACCCCCGAATGCCGCGAATGCGCGTCCTGCCTGTCGGGCAAGACCAACCTGTGCACCAGGATCCGCGCCACGCAGGGGCAGGGGCTGATGCCCGACGGAACCAGCCGGTTCTCGATGCCGGACGGCACGCCGATCCATCACTACATGGGCTGTTCGACCTTCTCGAACTTTACCGTCCTGCCGGAAATCGCCGTGGCCAAGGTCCGCGACGACGCGCCCTTCGACAAGATCTGCTATATCGGCTGCGGCGTGACCACCGGCATCGGCGCGGTCATCAACACCGCCAAGGTGGAAATCGGCGCCAAGGCGGTGGTCTTCGGACTGGGCGGGATCGGCCTGAACGTGATCCAGGGCCTGCGCCTGGCCGGCGCCGACATGATCATCGGCGTCGATCTGAACGATGACCGGCAGGACATGGCGACGCGGTTCGGCATGACCCATTTCATCAATCCGAAGAACGTCGAGAACGTCGTGCAGGAAATCGTCGAGATGACGAAGACCCCGTTCGACCAGATCGGCGGCGCGGATTACAGTTTCGACGCGACCGGCAACGTCAAGGTCATGCGCGACGCGCTGGAATGCACGCATCGCGGCTGGGGCGTCTCGGTCATCATCGGCGTGGCGCCGGCGGGGGCCGAGATCAGCACCCGCCCGTTCCAGCTGGTCACCGGCCGGGTCTGGAAGGGCACCGCCTTCGGCGGCGCGCGCGGCCGCACCGATGTGCCCAGGATCGTGGACTGGTACATGGACGGCAAGATCGAGATCGACCCGATGATCACCCACACGATGCCGCTGGAGGACATCAACAAGGGCTTCGATCTGATGCATGACGGCGAATCCATCCGCTCGGTCGTGCTTTACTGATCCTCGATGGCTCCTTAGGTAATGAAGCGGCGGGGCCTGCGGTCCCGCCGTCGCTATGAAAGAACACAAGGAGCAGGCCGATGCGGCATCAGTGGCTGGACGATGACGACGACGAACCCGAAGAGGACGACCGCCGCCACAAGGAGGAAGGCGGGCTGGGCCTGCCCGAAGGCGACAGGATCGGCAAGCTCTATTTCAAGTCGCGCACGGTGATCGTCGCAGGACCGATCACCGACAAGCTGGCGCAGCGCACGGTGGCGCATCTGCTGGCGCTGGCCGAAGACAGCGACGATCCGATCAACATGTTGATTTCCTCGCCCGGCGGGCATGTGGAATCGGGCGACATGATCCATGACGTGATCAAGTTCATCCGCCCGACGGTGCGCACCATCGGTTCGGGCTGGGTGGCCAGCGCGGGCGCGCTGATCTTTGTCGGCGCGGACCGGGAAAACCGCTTCTGCCTTCCCAATACGCGCTTTCTGATCCACCAGCCCTCGGGCGGGATCGGCGGCACCTCGTCCGACATGATGATCCAGGCCGAACAGGTCCGCCTGATGCGCGACCGGCTGAACCAGATCTTTGCCGATGCGACCGGCCAGCCTCTGGAACGGATCGAGAAGGACACCCACCGCGACTTCTGGCTGAACACGCAAGAGGCGCTGGATTACGGCCTTCTGGCCAGGGTCATCCGCAGCGTGGATGAATTGTCATGACCGGCGGCGGGGTGATTGTCCGCCCCGCCAGCCATGACGACGACGACGCCATCTGGGCGATCCTGAAGCCGGTCTATCGTGCGGGCCAGACCTATTGCATCCCGCGCGACATCACCCGTGACGCGGCTTTGGCCGACTGGTTCGCGCCACCCTTCACCGTCTTCGTGGCCGAGATCGGCGGCCGCATCCTGGGCACCAGCCATGTCGGCGCGAACCGGCCCGCCGGCGGGTCGCATGTGGCCAATGCCTCGTTCGCGACCGATCCTGCGGCGCGGGGCAGGGGCGTCGCCCGAGCCCTGGTCGAGAATGCCAAGATCTGGGCCGGACGGACCGGATTTGCCGCGATGCAGTTCAATTTCGTCGTCTCCTCGAACGCGGACGCGGTGCATCTGTGGCAGACATCCGGTTTCAAGATCGTTGGCCGCCTGCCGGGCGCCTTCATTCATCCGCAGCTTGGTCCCGTCGACGCCTACGTGATGTTTCACGATCTTTGCGGCCAGGGTCTTGCGGGTGATCAGGGCGCCGCCGCGAAGACGCCTGCCGACAGCCGATAGACCGAACCTGCATTGACCCGGGTCAGCCCCTTGGCGCGCAGCATGTACCAGCCGGCCGGCGGCGCGTTCCGGTCGGTGAAATCGGTGCCGCCGAGATCCTCGGCGATCACGTCATAGGGGCCCTCGCGGCGTTCGGCCCGGTACAGCACCGCCGATTCCGCGTCATCGGGCAGCGACCAGCCCAGCCGCACGTCGTCGCCCGCGCGGCGGGCGGTGAATCCGGTCGCCGGGCGCTGCGGAAAGGGCCGCAGCGTCGGGTCGCCGATCAGGTTCACCCAGACCGGGTTGATCCAGTCATATTGCCCGGTGACCCCGTATTCGCGCGAGGCAAGACCGCCGGACCGGTAATTTCCATTGTTCACCGTGCGCATCTGTGCCTGACCGATCGTCTCGTTCAGCGCCATCCCGTGCAGCAGCCACGAGGGCCGCCCGCCCCAGGCAACGCTCAGCGCCGTGTCCGATCCCGCCAACAGGGCCCGCATCGGGTTGTTGGCCCTGTCGAACTGTTGCTTGCCGCTGCCGAAATTGATGGTGAAGACCGCCTCCACCGGGGGCCTGCTGAAGTAATCGTTGCCGCGATAGCTGCCGAAATCAACGCCGAACAGGAACGGCCCACGGCCCTGATGGTCGTGATGCCCGGCCTCGATCAGCGATGGCGGGCCGACGATGTTGAGAAGGCCGGCCCGCTCCAGCATCAGATACTGGCTTTTCGCATAGGCGCGGCGCGGCGCGCCGCCATCGCCCTGTCGCCAGCGGTGGTTGCGGTCAAGCCAGTCGGCCAGAAGCTCGGTTTCGGGGCCGAACTCGGCCGCCATATCGGCAAAGTCCACCCGCCCGATCGGGGCCGCGATCCGTCCCCCGGGAATCACAGAGGGCTCCAGCGCCAGCTTTCCGTCGGGCGTGGTGACCGGCGGCCAGAACCCATTCGGGGTGACGTAGAACAGATCCGTCGCCTGGGGCGCCTTGTCATGGCCGTCCGGCGCGATCCAGCCGCTGCGCATGACCGGCAGGTGCCCGACCAGCAGAACCGCCTGCGGCGCGAACGGATCGGAGGCCAGGGCATCGCCGATCCGCTGCCGCAGCGCGATCGCCCTTGTCATGTTGGCGGCCGAATCCCGGTCATCGCCGCGCGGCGCGCTGAGCCGCGTGGTTCGCCAGCCGTCCCCGATCAGGTCCAGAACCAGCCGGTCCAGCCGGTCGGCCAGCCCGGCTTCGACCGTCTCGTCGACGACGACGATCGCGCGCCCCGATTGCGGCTGAACCGGAACTTTGGTGCCGTAGGCCCAGAACCCGATCAGCGTCTTGCGGCCGGTCTCGATCCTGATCTGATATTCATAGGCCTGTCCGGGTTCCAGGCCGCTGTCCAGGATCCGTTGCGGCAGTGCGATTTGGGGCTTGTAGGGCGCCCAGCTTTCGATGCCGGTCTCGCCCAGCCGGCGGCGAAAGACCTGCGGCATGGCGCCATCCTGCGCCGACCATGACAGGCCCAGCCTTGTGCCGTCGGGCGAAGCCTGCGATTCGATCAGCAGCGGCTCGGCCGGGGCAGCCGCGACCGGCGCGGCGCCGGTGATCAGCGCCAGCAGCATCGCCAGCGCAAGAATGGCCGGCCCGGGGCGTCGGCTGGCGGCTGGTCGTCCGGAAGCGATCGGATGCGCGGTCATCGGGGCAGAATAGGTGGTGTTGGCATCCCGCCGCAAGGTCGTCGCCGGCTTGCGCGGCGCGCCACCCGCGCCCTTCGTGGCAATCCGCGCCGTTTCGCATTGTCGGCATGCCGGATTCCGGTCTTGATGGGCCGGCGCGGCCGTCCCGCTGCAAGCGGGCGGCCATCCCGAACATCACGGAGGATCAGATGAGCCTTGAAACGGTAGCAGAAAACCGCAGCTTCGGTGGGACGCAGGGGGTCTACAGGCACAGTTCGGCAGCCACCGGGACCGACATGACCTTCGGCCTTTTCCTGCCCGAGGCGGCGCAGTTCGGACGGGTTCCGGTGCTGTGGTATCTTTCGGGCCTGACCTGCACCCACGAAAACGCGATGACCAAGGCCGCCGCGCAGCAATGGTGCGACGAGGCCGGCATCGCCATCTGTTTTCCCGACACCTCGCCGCGCGGCGAGGATGTGGCCGATGACGAGGCCTTCGATCTGGGCAAGGGCGCGGGCTTTTACGTGAACGCCACCCAGGATCCGTGGAAGCCGCATTTCCGGATGTGGCACTACGTCGTGGAGGAACTGCCCGACTTGCTTGGCGACAATTTCGCCATCGACCGCGAGGCGATGGGGATCACCGGGCATTCGATGGGCGGCCACGGCGCCCTGACCATCGCGATGACGCATCCGGACCGCTACGGCTCGGTCTCGGCCTTCGCGCCCATCGCCCATCCCAGCAACTCGGATTGGGGCCGGAAGCAGTTCTCGGCCTATCTGGGCGATGACGAGGCGGCTTGGCGTGCCCACGATTCGACCGTTCTGATGACCGAGAAGGGCTATCCCGGCGAGGTTCTGATCGATCAGGGCAGCAGCGACCAGTTTCTGGATCTGCTGAAACCCGAGGCCCTGGCCCAGGCCATGATCGCACGTCGCCAGCCGGGCTGGTTCCGGATGCAGCCGGGCTATGATCACAGCTATTTCTTCGTGCAGACCTTCATGGCCGATCACGTCATGTGGCACGCCGATCGGCTGGGCTGATCGCCTTGCCGAACATTCCCGAACGCCATGCCGCTTTGCCATCAGACTTTAGGGGCAAGCGGCATGGCGGCAGATTGACGCAAGGTCGGCTGCATCCAAGACTGTCTTCTATGGACGGCTGCGGGGGGAGGACAGTTCCGCGGCCCTTGATCCAAGAGCGGAGGAACAATCGATGAGACACTTGCTGAACCGCGCGGCCGCGGCCCTGCTGCTGACGGCCACCGCGGCGTTCGCCAACGAAGACCTGACCAGCCGGATCGACGATTCCAAGCAATGGGCGATCCAGACCGGCGATTACGCCAATACGCGCTATTCCGAGCTGGACCAGATCACCAAGGACAATGTCGGCGACATGCGCGTCGCCTGGACCTTCTCGACCGGTGTCCTGCGCGGGCACGAGGGCGGACCGCTGGTGGTGGACGACATCATGTATGTCCACACGCCGTTCCCGAACAACGTCTTCGCCCTGGACCTGAAGAATGACGGCAAGATCCTGTGGCGCTACGAACCGCAGCAGGATCCCGAGGTGATCGCGGTGATGTGCTGCGATACCGTGAACCGCGGCGTGGCCTATGCCGACGGCACCATCCTGCTGCATCAGGCCGACACCACGCTGGTGGCCCTGGATTCAAAGACCGGCAAAGAGAAGTGGAAGGTCAAGACCGGCGATCCGGCCAGCGGCGAGACCAATACCGCCACCGTCCTGCCGGTCAAGGACAAGGTGATCGTCGGCGTCTCGGGCGGTGAATACGGCGTTCGCGGCCGGGTGACGGCCTATAACCTGTCGGATGGTTCGGAAGTCTGGAAAGCCTATTCGACCGGACCGGACGACGAGATGCTGGTCGATCCCGAAAAGACCATGGAACTGGGCAAGCCGATCGGCAAGGACAGCAGCCTGAACAGCTGGGAAGGCGATCAGTGGAAGATCGGCGGCGGCTCGACCTGGGGCTGGTATTCCTATGATCCGGAGCTGAACCTGATCTATTACGGCACCGGCAACCCCTCGACATGGAACCCCGCGCAGCGCCCGGGCGACAACAAGTGGTCGATGACGATCATGGCCCGCGATGCCGATACCGGCATGGCCAAGTGGTTCTACCAGATGACTCCGCATGACGAATGGGACTATGACGGCGTCAACGAGATGATCCTGACCGACCAGCAGTTCGACGGCAAGGACCGCAAGCTGCTGACCCATTTCGACCGCAACGGGTTCGGCTATACGCTGGATCGTGAAACGGGCGAATTGCTGGTGGCCAAGAAATTCGATCCGGCCGTCAACTGGGCGACCGAGGTCAACATGGATCCTTCATCCGACCAGTATGGGCGCCCGCAGGTGGTGGCCGAATATTCGACCGAGCAGAACGGCGAGGACGTGAACTCGACCGGCATCTGCCCGGCGGCCCTGGGCTCCAAGGACCAGCAGCCGGCTGCCTATTCGCCCGAGACCGGCCTGTTCTACGTGCCGACCAACCACGTCTGCATGGATTACGAACCGTTCCGCGTTGCCTATACCGCCGGTCAGCCCTATGTCGG
>NZ_DHXG01000054.1:0-26266 GCF_002413585.1 Paracoccus sp. UBA5162 | reverse complement strand
ATCATCCGGTCCGCATCCACCCGCTGCCGGGCCAGCGCCGACGCTATGTGGCGCAGCGGAATTTCCTGACGCTGCAACGGCGTGACGGGCGCTGGCAGGCGGTCTGGCATCTGGAAGACAGCGGCGCGACGCCGGGTCTGCCGCTGGACTGACGCCGCGCAGCCCTGACGCGGCCTGCGCGGCCCAGCCCGGACAGGCGCATCGCACAAGGCTGCGGCGCGAGACCGGGACCGGCCGGGCCGGGATGCGGATCAGCGTTCGAGAATCAGCAAATCGCCTTCGAAACTGACACGGGCGAAGGTGCGCAGGTAGGACATGCCCAGAAGCGAACCCTGAAGATTGCCACCGATCACCTGGGCGCGGACATTGCGGTCCACGATGTCGCCGATCTCCAGGGTGTCGATGGTCACGGGGGCGGTCTTGACGTTGCCATTGGCGGTCATCGCCGTGCCGGCATAGGCCAGATCGTCCGGATTGATGCCGATGCGGCGGGCATCCTGCCGGCTGAGGGCGATGGTCGAGGCGCCGGTATCGACGAGGAAACGGACCTCGGTGCCGTTCAGCCGCGCGGTCAGTTGGAAATGGCCGTCGCGGCCGACCGGGATCGAGACCCGGCCGCCTTCCAGAACCTGCTGCTGCGCCGGTCCGCCCTCGATCCACCATTGCGCCGCGAAGCTGGCGCCGGCGAAGATCACCGCCCAGAGAATCGTCTGGCGCAGCATTCGTCCGCCGCGGCCGGACAATTCAAAGATCATCGCGCCGCCGATCACCACCAGCAGCAGGATGTAATAGGCCAGCTGCATCCCCTCATCGGCCGCCATCAGATCAGCCCCGATCCCTTCAGCCCGTCGATGACGAACTGCACCGACAGCGCGGCCAGCAGCATCCCCAGAAGCCGCGTCACCACCATGACCCCGGTGCGGCCAAGCGCGCGCGCCAGCGGCGTCGCGATCAAAAACAGCGCCAGGGCGATGGCCAGCACCGTCAGCATGACCAGATGGACCATCAGCAGATGTCCCCAGCCGGGCCGTTCGCCGACCAGCAGGATCATCGTCGCCAGTGCCCCCGGGCCAGCCAGCAGCGGCATCGCCAGGGGAAAGACCGACGGGTCTTGCGCCGGTTCGGAATGGCCCTGTTCCTCGCGCCGTTCGGTCCGGCGTTCGAACAGCATGTCCAGCGCGGTCAGGAACAGCAGCAGACCGCCCGCGATGCGGAAGGCCGACAGCGAAATGCCGATGCCGCGCAGGATCGCCTCGCCCGCAAGGCCGAACAGCGTCAGCAGGATCGCGGCGATCACCAGCGCCCGGATGCCGATCAGCCGTCGCTGCCGGGCATCGTGACCGGGTGTCAGGGCAATGAAGATGGGCGTCAGGCCGATCGGGTCGATGACCACGAAAAGCGTCACGAACGCCGTGATGTAAAGCGACAGATCCATCCGCTCTTATCGCCCGGCCCGCGCGCGCTGCCAAGCGGGCAGGACGGATCCCTCTGCGGGCGCGGGCAGGGGGGCTTCGGGGTCGTGCTTCACGCATTCGGGCTTTGCAATCGGTGGCGCAAAACCCTAAATGTGTCGCGCGGGCGGGGAAACCGCCCGGCAAGGGAGACAAGAATGCTGAACAATATTGGCCTTCCCGGCCTTCTGCTGATCGCGGTCGTGGTTCTGGTCCTGTTCGGACGCGGCAAGATCTCGTCGTTGATGGGCGAGGTCGGCAAGGGAATCACCGCCTTCAAGAAGGGCGTCAAGGACGGCAGCGAAGAGGTCGAGGACGCCGCGTCGGACGAAGAGCGCCGCGAAACCCCGCGCGAGGTCGGCCGGGATGTTCCGGGCGAGACCGCGCGCGACGTGACGCCGCACACGACCGACCGCAGCTGATCGGCGAAAGGCCGGACGCATCATGTTCGATATCGGCTGGACCGAGCTTTTGCTGATCGGGGTCGTGGCGCTGATCGTGGTCGGCCCCAAGGATCTTCCGCATCTGTTCCATTCGCTGGGTCGGTTCACGGCCAAGGCGCGCGGAATGGCCCGCGAATTCACCTCGGCGATGGAGGATGCCGCCAAGGGATCGGGTCTTGACGAGGCGTCGAACAGCATCCGCGATCTGAAAAGCCTGACCTCGAAGAAATCCCTGGGCCTCGATGCGCTGGACCGCGCGGCCGAACGGTTCGAGAAATGGGATCCCAAGATCCCCGATGCGAAGGCCAGGCCGAAGCCCGATCCGGGCGCCACGCCGCAACCGGCGGGTGACGGCCTGAGCCCGGCCAGCGAGCCCGCCGCCCCGCCCCCGATCGCGGTCGAGCCCGCGGCACCGGATCATGCCGCGGATGCCGCCACCCCCGGCCAGCGCCGCCTGCACGCGGTGCGCCGCAGCGACAGGAAAGACCACTGACTTGGCCAGCAATCCCCGCGACGACGATATCGACGACAGTTCCGCGCCGCTGATCGAACATCTGGCCGAGCTGCGGACGCGGATCATCTGGTCGCTGGTGGCCTTCATCGTGGCGATGGTGCTGTCCTACACGATCTGGAATCCGATCTACAATTTCCTGACCCGCCCGATCTGCTTCGCGCTTGAGGCACGAGGTCAGGAATGCGGGCTTATCCTACTGAAATTGCAGGAAGGATTCTTCGTCGCCATCCGCATCTCGCTGTTGGGCGGCTTTGTTCTGGCCTTTCCGATCATCGCCTACCAGATGTGGCGTTTCGTGGCGCCGGGCCTCTACCGGAACGAGAAACAGGCGTTCCTGCCCTTCCTTGTCGCCTCTCCGGTGATGTTTTTCCTTGGCGCGGCCTTCGCCTACTACATCATCCTGCCGATGGCCTACGACTTTTTCCTGGGCTTCCAGCAGGGGCCGCTGACCCTGCCCGATGACGGCACCGCGCCGCCGGCCGTGACCGACAATCCGATGGCGGCGATCGTGTTCCAGGGTTCGGTCGATGAATACCTGTCGCTGACGACCAAGTTCATCCTTGCCTTCGGGCTGAGCTTTCAACTGCCCGTCCTGCTGACGCTGATGGGCAAGGCGGGCCTTGTCAGTGCCGAGGGTCTGGGCGCGGTGCGCAAATATGCGGTCGTGGCGATCCTGATGCTGGCCGCGGTCGCCACGCCCCCCGATGTGGTGTCGCAGGTGGTGCTGTTCACCGTGGTCTATGGTCTTTACGAAATCTCGATCCAGCTTGTCCGCCGCATCGAAAGACGCCGCGAGGCGGATCTGCGGGCGCAGGGTCTGTGGGTCGAGGATGACGAGGAATGAGCGATCCTGACGTTCTCGACCGGATCGCGGCCGCGCTTGAACGTCTGGCGCCGCCGCCCGCTCCGGTGCCGGCCTTCACCGAAGCCTCGGCCTATATCTGGCATCCCGATCCCGACCGGCTGGAACCCGTCGCGGGCGTGAATCGCGTCGATCTGGTGCAACTGATCGGCATCGACCGCGCCAGGGACATCCTGCTGGCCAATACGCTGCAATTCGCGCGCGGCTTCGGCGCGAACAACGCGCTTCTCTGGGGCGCGCGCGGGATGGGCAAATCGTCGCTGGTCAAGGCCGTTCATGCCGAGGTGGTGGCGCAGGGCCTGCCGCTGATCCTGGTCGAGATCGCGCGCGAGGATCTGGGTTCGGTCGGCCGGCTTCTGGCCCTGCTGGGCGGGGCGAAGGAACGGCGCTTCCTGCTGTTCTCGGACGATCTGTCCTTCAGCCATGACGACACGCAATACAAGTCGCTGAAGGCGGTGCTGGATGGCGGGATCGGCGGCCGGCCCGAGAACGTGATCCTCTACGCCACCTCGAACCGGCGTCACCTGATGCCCCGCGACATGATCGACAACGAACGTTCGACCGCGATCCATCCGGGCGAGGCGGTCGAGGAGAAGGTCTCTCTGTCGGACAGGTTCGGGCTGTGGCTGGGCTTTCATCCCTGTTCGCAGGATGATTATCTGGCGATGATCCGTGGCTATTGCGACGCCTATGGCCTGACCATCGCGGATGATGTCCTGCGCGCCGAGGCAGTCGAATGGCAGGCCACGCGCGGCGGCCGCTCGGGCCGGGTGGCCTGGCAGTTCTTTACCGACCTTGCCGGGCGCAACGGCATCGCCGTCTGATCCCGGCCGCCCTCCGCCGAGGGTTGCGGGATCGGGCCCGGTCCGGCATTCTTCGGCGTCGTCCTTTCGACGCAGGCCCGCGATGCATCTGACCGCAATCTTTGCGCAACTCTGCTGCCGCGATCTGGAAGTCGGCATCGCCTGGTTCTCGGCCCTGTTCGCGCGCCCGCCCGATGCCCGACCGATGGACGGGCTGGCCGAATGGCATCACGGCGCCGAGGCGGGATTGCAGCTTCGTCTTGCCCCGGATCACGCGGGGCACGGGACGTTGACGCTGATCGTGCCGGATCTGGCCGCCCAGCGGGAACGCCTGCAACAATCCGCGATGGATCCCGGCGGGATCGAGGATGTCGAGGCCGGGCGGATCCTGCGGCTTGCCGATCCCGATGAAAATCTGGTCGTGCTGGTGCAACCGCGATCCGACTGATTCGCTGCGGCGAAAACCCTTGTGCAGGCGGGCAGGGCGGGCTTTCATCGCGCCCATGAGCGGGCGCACCCAGAATAATGTCCTGACCGGAACCCGGATCCGCGAACGCCGTCTTGCCTTGTCCCGCCGGCAGGCGGATGTGGCGCGGGCGGCGGGGATTTCGCCCGCCTATCTGAACCTCATCGAACATAACCGCCGCCCGGTAAGCGACGATCTTGTCATGCGCCTGTCCGAGGTTCTCGAGGTGCCCGCCGACGAGTTGCTCGAGGGTCACGAAGAGGTCCGCCTCGCGGCGCTGCGCGAAGCGGCGGCGCGGCTGGGCGGGGCTGATATCGGCGCACCTGAAACCGCGCTGGCGCCGGATTTCCTGGCCCGCTTTCCGGGCTGGGCCGCAATCCTCGTCGCCCATGCCCGTCGCTCCGAGGCACTGGAAGCGCAGCTTGTCAGCCTGTCCGACCGGATGCGGCAGGATCCCTATCTGCTGACGACCCTGCACGAGATCCTGTCGGCCGTGACCGCGATCCGATCGACCGCCTCGATCCTGGCCGACGAGGCCGCGATCCCGGCCGAATGGCTGTCGCGCTTCCATGCCAACCTGGATCAGGACAGCCAGCGGCTGTCGGTCACGGCGCAGGCGCTGGTCGCCTATCTCGACAGTTTCGAAGCGGAAGACACGACCGCCACGCCGCAGGAAGAAGTCGAGGCCTGGATGGGCGCGGGGGCGCCGCCGCTGGATCGTTCCCCTGATCTTGCCTCTGACGCGGCGCGGGCGATGGCCGGGGCGCATCTGGCGCGGATGGAACAGGAACGCCGTGCCCTTCCCGACGCGACCCTGGTCGAGGCCGCCGCGGCCAGCCACGATCCGCTGATGATCGCGGCCCGGCTGGGCCATCCGCCCGATCTGGTCATGCGCCGCCTCGCGGCGCTGAAGCCCGCGGGTTTCGAACAGGTCGGGCTGCTTGTCTGCGACAGCGCCGGGGCGCTGATCCTGCGCCGTCCCGCGCCCGGCTTTCCGTTGCCGCGCCCCGGCGATGCCTGCGCGCTGTGGCCGCTCTATCAGGCGCTGGCGGCGCCGCAGACGGCGCTGTCCCACAGCGTCGAGACGCCCGAAGGCCGCCGCTTTCTGACCTTGTCCTACGCCACGCGGCAACAGCCCGAAGGAGCCCAGGGGCCGGTGATCACCCAAGCCCAGATGCTGATCATGCCGCCCGATCCTGCACGCGCGGCTGGTCCGGTGATCCGCATTGGTCCCGCCTGCCGCATTTGCCCGCGCAAGACCTGTCCCGCCCGCCGCGAGCCATCCATTCTTGCCACCGCGTGACCCTGCGGTCTGCGCTGTTTCCAGACAGCCCGGACGGGGCGCGCACCGGCGCGGCCCAAGGGGGCCAGGCCGCCGGCCTGTGGCGCGACCGGCAAAGCACCTTTGACAGCGCCGCCGCTTTCGTCTCATGATCGCATCCGGTCTGCCGGGGAAGGATATGCTCGACATCCTGATGATCGAGGACGAGCCCAACATCGCCGAGGCGGTGCGATTCATCCTGACCCGTGACGGCTGGGCGATGACCCTGCACGGTGACGGCGAGGGCGGGGTCGAGGCGATCCGGCTGGCGCGGCCGCGCCTTGTCATTCTGGACCTGATGCTGCCCAATCGTTCCGGTGCAGAGATCCTGCGCGATCTTCGCGCCGATCCCGATACCGCCTTCGCGATGACGCCGGTCCTGATGCTGACCGCGCGCGGTGACGCGGCGGCCGGCACGTCCCAGGCCGATGCGGTTCTGGCCAAGCCCTTCGCGAACGAGGATCTGCGGGCGCTGGTGCGCCGGATGCTGGCCTAGGCGACGGACGGGGGCCGCGATGCCGGATCGTCCGCTGTTCCTCGAACGGGCTTCGTTTCGCCGCAGGCGGCTGGGCGATGCGGCACGGGTGCTGCCGGTGCTGGCGCTGGTCGCGATCCTGCTGCCGGTCTGGTGGCTGCCGGCAGGCGTCAGCCTTGCCTTCGGCGCGGTCTGGCTGTTCGGGACATGGGCCGTGCTGATCGTGCTGGTCTGGGCGCTGCATCGCGGTCTCATGCGCGCCGAGGCCGCCACCAGGCAGGCCCGTGCGCAGGCCGCGCCAGAGGACGAAAAAGACGGGGCCGGCGATGCCCTTTGAGACGCTGGTCGCGGGATCCCTGGCCTATGTGGCACTGATGTTCGGGGTGGCGTTCGCAGCCGATCGGGCGGCAGCGCGGGGCCGGGCGGGATGGCTGGACCACCCGCTGATCTACACGCTGTCGCTGTCGGTCTATTGCTCGGCCTGGACCTTCTATGGCGCGGTGGGCTATGCCAGCCGCTCGGGCCTGGAATTCGCCACCATCTACCTGGGTCCGACGATCGTCTTTACCGGCGCGTGGTGGGGTCTCAGGCGGCTGGTGCGCATCGCCCGGATGCATCACGTCACCTCGGTCGCCGACCTGATCTCGGCCCGGTTCGGCAAATCGAACCGGCTGGCCGCGCTGATCACCCTGATCGCCGTCATCGCCGCCACCCCCTATGTCGCATTGCAACTGCAATCAGTGTCCCTGTCGTTCGAGGTTTTCGCGACCGACGCCCCGCGGGCGGCGGTCATCGGCGGGCCGGCCGGCGGCACCGCGCTGTGGGTCGCGGCGGGCCTTGCGCTCTTTGCCATCATCTTCGGCACCCGCAACCTTGCCGCCGACGAACGCCACCACGGCGTGGTCACCGCCATCGCGCTGGAGGCGGTGGTCAAGCTGCTGGCCTTTCTCGCCGTGGGCGTCTTTGTCGTCTGGGGGCTGGCCGAGGGGCCCGTCGACATGCTGGATCGCGTCGCCCGCGCCGGCCGCGATCCGGCCGTGGCCGAAGGCTGGCTGCTGCGCCCCGACCGCTGGACCGCGCTGATCGTGGTGTCGGGAGCGGCGATCCTGACCCTGCCGCGAATGTTTCAGGTGATGGTGGTCGAGGCTTCGGACGAGGATCGCCTGCGCGTGGCGGGCTGGGCCTTTCCGGCCTATCTGTTCGCCATGTCCTTCTTCGTCCTGCCCATCGCTGTGATGGGACAAGAGCTTTTGCCGGACGCCAATCCCGATCTCTATGTTCTGACGCTGCCCGCCGATGCGGGCCAGAATCTGCTGGCATTCCTGGTCTTTCTGGGCGGATTTTCGGCCGCGACCTCGATGGTCGTGGTATCGGCCATCGCCCTGGCCACGATGATTTCGAACCATTGGCTGGTGCCCGCCTGGCTGGCGCTGCGCCGCCGTCCCGGCGGCGAGGACGCAGACCGGGATCTGCGGGGGTTGATCCTGAACGCCCGCCGGCTGGCGATCGTGGCTGTGCTGGGCGCGGGCTGGGTCTATCACCAGGCTTCGGGCGGCTCGGTGGCGCTGGCCTCGATGGGGCTGGTGGCGTTTACCGGGATGGCGCAGGTGCTGCCTGCGATGCTGGGCGGTCTGCTGTGGCGTGGCGCCAACCGGCGCGGGGCATTTGCCGGTGTCGGGCTGGGATCGGGCCTGTGGCTGGCGCTGATCTTCCTGCCCTCGGTCGGCATTGGTCAGATGCCGCTTCTTCCGGGCGGGATCGACCCGCTGGCCTTCGCCATTTTCCTGTCGCTGTCGCTTAACACGCTGGCATTCGTCGGCCTGTCGATCTTCGGCTTTCCCGATCCGGTCGAGCGGTTGCAGGGCCTGTCCTTCGTCAGCGCGGTCGAGCCGGTCCGCCCGCGCAGCCCGGCCCGCGCCGAGGACCGGGCCGAGCCCCTGCTGGCCATGGCCCGGCGCGTCTGGGGGCCGGACGAGGCATTGCGCTTTTTCCGCGCCGAGGCTGCGGCGCAGGGCAAGTCCGGCTATCTTCCCGATCCGACGCCCGATTTTCTGACACGGCTGGAACGGCGGCTGGCGGGCGCGATCGGGGCGGCGACGGCCCATGCGATGATCGACCGCGTGGCGGGCGGGGTCGCGCTGACGGTGGCCGACCTGATGCAGGTCGCCAGCGAGGCCAGGCGTGCCAAGGAGGAAACCCGGCGGCTGGAATCGGCCCGCGCAGAACTTGCCCGCACCGCAGGCCAATTGCGCGAGGCCAACGACAAGCTGACCGCGCTGTCGGTGCAGAAGGATGCGTTCCTGGGTCAGATCAGCCATGAATTGCGAACGCCCATGACCTCGATCCGAGCCTTTTCCGACATCATGAAGACGCCGGACCTGTCCGAAGCGGAGCGCCGGAATTTCGCCGGGATCATCCATCAGGAGGCCGGCCGGCTGACCCGGCTTCTGGACGATCTTCTGGACCTGTCGGTGCTGGAAAGCGGGCAGGCGCGGCTTTCGGTCAGCGCCGTCAACCTGCATGATCTGATCGGGCGGGCCGTGCAGGCGGCCTCGGCGACGCGGCCCGAGCGAAGCTTTACCCTGGACCGCGACATGCCCTCGGAACATCTTGGGGTGATCACCGATGCCGATCGGCTGCTGCAGGTGCTGATCAATGTCGTCACCAATGCGCGCAAATATTGTGACGCGGAGCGTCCGGTCCTGACCATCCGGGTTCATCGTCGCGCGGGCGGCGGCGCGGTGATCGAGATCGCCGATAACGGCCGGGGCATCGACAGGGCCCGGCAAAGCCTCATATTCGAGAAGTTTTCGCGCCTCAACGACCCCGCGCGGGCGGGCGGCGCGGGCCTTGGCCTTGCGATCTGCCGAGAGATCATGACGGTCCTGGGCGGGGACATCGCCTATTTGCCGGGCCAGGGGGGCGCGGCCTTCCGTATCGTTCTGCCTCCGCATCCGGCAGCGGCGGGCCGGAGCGTCGGGACCGCCGGGTCGCCGTAAACATTTTCTTTACGGCTCTTTGTCAAATTGCCCTGCGACAGGACGGGACGAATCGGATTCGGTATGGCGGACGAAGCAGAGATGGAACAGGCACATCCGGCCGGAACCGGCGTGTTGAAACGTCTGTTGCAGGCCCGGGTCCGGGCCGCCGAAGGGGCGGGAAAGGCGCCACAATTGCCACAGACAGCGCCGGTCACGCCCGCGCGCGCCACCGCGACCGCCATCGGTCGCGCGGCGGATCGGCTTTACGGGCTGGGCGTCCGGCCGGTCGAGGTCAGGCCCGGGGCGCTGACGCTGGCGGAACTGCCCGAATTGCTGCCCGATCCGGCCTTGCTGGCAGTGTTGCAGGGACCCGGCGATGCGGTGGGCGTGATGGCCCTGTGTCCGCAGACCGTCACCGCGCTGATCGAGATTCAGACCCTCGGCCGCGTGACTGGCCGGCCGCTGGCCCGGCGCCGCCTGACCCGCAGCGACGCCACCCTTTGCGCGGATTTCATCGACACGTTCCTGTCCGAACTCGCGCAGGAGGGACGGGGCGTCGAGGGGTTGGAGGAATTTCGCGGCTTTCGCTATGCCACCCATATCGACGATGCCCGCCCCCTGGCGCTGATGATGGAGGACCGTGCCTATCGCAGTCTCGGGTTGAAACTGCTGCTCGGCGGCAGCGAGGCGCGCGAAGGCAGGCTGTTTCTGGCCCTGCCGCAGCCCCGACCCGATGCGGAACGCCCGCAGCCCGCGCTGGCCCAGCCCGCGGTCGCGACGGCGCCGTCGAAAAGACCCGCGGTCCCGCCGCTGGTCAGTCTTCGTTCCGCAACCCAGCAGGCGCCGGTCGAGGTCGTGGGCATTCTCTGTCGCCGCCGGATGAGCCTGCGCGAGCTGCGCGGCCTGGTGCCGGGCAAGATCCTGGCCCTGCCGCGCGTCAGCCTGTCCGATACCCGGATCGAGACCGCGGACGGCCAGGTTCTGGCCATCGGCAAGTTTGGCGAAGCCGATGGCTGCCACGCGATCCGCCTGCGCGATCCCGTTGCGCCAGCAGAATCCGCCCCCGCGGCCGTCCCTGCACCCGAGGCGCCGATGATGGCGCCGACCGCCGGCCCCGACCTGCCGATCGGCGATCTGCATCGTCCCGACGCCTTCCGCCCTGATCCGACTACTGCGGCAACGGTGTCACCGCCGGAACGCGCCCGGGGGTCCAAAGCGGGCTAGCAGGCGGCTTTTCACGCTTTTCCCTTGAATTCCGCCCGCTCCGGCCGCATTTAACCCGCGTCCCGAATCCTGCGGGGCGACCGATATGGAGTGACCATGGCCAAGGAAGAAATGCTCGAATTCCCCGGCGTCGTGAAGGAACTCCTGCCGAATGCGACGTTCCGGGTCGAGCTTGAAAACGGCCATGAGATCATTGCGCATATGGCAGGAAAGATGCGGAAGAACCGCATCCGCGTTCTTGCCGGGGACAAGGTTCAGGTCGAGATGAATACCTACGATCTGACGAAGGGGCGGATCAATTACCGCTTCAAGTGATCTGATGACCGCCGCCACGGCGTGCCCTGCGCCCGTGGCCGCGCCGCCGCGGCTGATCCTGGGTTCGGCCAGTCCGCGACGGCTGGAATTGCTGGCCCAGATCGGAATTCGTCCCGACGCGCTGCGCGCCGCCGATATCGACGAAGAACCGTTGAAGAACGAGACGCCGCGCGATTATGTTCGCCGGATCGCGACCGCCAAGGCCTCTGTTCTGGCCACCGGCGAGGATGAGGTTCTTCTTTGCGCCGATACCACGGTCGCGGTCGGTCGGCGCATTCTCGGCAAGCCCGCCGATCGCGACGAGGCCGCCGCCTTCATGCGACTGATGTCGGGCCGTCGCCACCGCGTGCTGACCGCCGTCGCCGTTCGGCACCACGGCAGGCTTCGCGAAAGGCTGGTCGAGACCGTCGTGCGGATGCGTCCGATTTCCGATGATGACCTGTCGCGCTATCTGGCGCTGGGTGACTGGCGCGGAAAGGCCGGCGGCTATGCGATCCAGGGGGCCGCGGCGGCCTTCATCCCGTGGATCCAGGGCTCGTTTTCCGCCGTGGTCGGCTTGCCTCTGGCTGAAACGGCGACGATGCTTGCGGCTTGCGGCATCCATCCCGACCCGCCCGGGGATCGCCCATGAAGGGTCGGCAGGTCGTTCTGGGCCAATTGTTCGGCGCCGAAGCCGCGGCGCTGATGGAAGATGGCCGTCTGGTCGATCTGATTCCCGATCCAACGCAGCTTGCGGCGCTGACACCGGGCACGATCTGCCGGGGCGTGACCGACAGGCTGATGAAAGGTCAGGGCGGGGTCTTCCTGCGCCTGCCGGATGGGCAGCGGGGCTATCTTCGCGACCGGTCCGGCATCCGTGAAGGTGCATCAATTCTGGTGCAGGTCTCGGGCATCGCGGAGGAAGGCAAGGCGGTCCCGGTAACGCCCCGGCTGATCTTTCGGGGTCGCTATGCGCTGGTGACGCCGGCGGCGCCCGGAGTCAATGTTTCACGGCGGATCCGCAGGACCGAACGTCGCGAGGCGCTGGAGGCCCTGGGGCTGTCGTTGCTGCAGGATCGCGACCATGGCCTGATCCTGCGCAGTGCCGCGGAAGGGGCCAACGAAGACGAGATCGCCGCCGATCTCGCCCCGCTGATCGACATGGCCGACAAGATTTGCGCCGAGACCCAGGGCGATCCCGAAGTGCTGCTGAACGCGCCGGCCCCCTGGGAAGCCGCCTGGCTGGATTGGGCCGATCCCGCGCCGGACGCAGTCGAGCAGGGCGAAGACAGTTTCGACCGTTGCGGGGTCAGCGAGGCGATCGACGCCTTGCTGTCCGATCGCGTCGATCTGTCGGGCGGGGCCTTCGGCTTTGTCGAACAGACCCGCGCGCTGGTGGCGATCGACGTCAATACCGGAACCGACACCTCGCCGGCGGCGGCGCTGAAGGCCAATATCGCCATGGTCCGCGATCTTCCGCGGCAATTGCGCCTGCGTGGACTTGGGGGACAGATCGTTGTCGATTTCGCGCCCATGTCCAGGCGCGACCGGGCGGTTCTGGACCAGTCCCTTCGCGCCGCCTTCAAGGGAGAGGCAAGCGAGACGAACCTGGTGGGCTGGACCACGATGGGGCTTTACGAGATCAATCGCAAGCGCGACCGAGTGCCCTTGGCGCGGCTGGCGGCGCAGGGCGCGCGCTGATGGCCTGCCCGATCTGCAGCAGGGAAAGCGTGGCGAAATACCGTCCGTTCTGTTCCAGGCGCTGTGCCGATGTCGATCTGGCGCACTGGTTGCGAGGCGATTACGTCATCCCCGGCGCGCCGCTGGACGACCTTGCCTCGGACGAGGGCGAACGCGGGCCAAAAAGTGACGATTCGGGTCTGGACACCGCCCGCAAGCGCCCGTAAAAGCCGCTTCACGCCCGGCGCCGAAGACGGCGCGGCGGGGCGCCCGGATAGCTCAGTTGGTAGAGCAGCGGATTGAAAATCCGCGTGTCGGTGGTTCGAATCCGCCTCCGGGCACCACTTTCAATCCTTCGATGAGATTACCCCGCCTTCGTCGGCTGTGCGCTATTCTGTGGCGGCAAGGGCCTTTGCGCGGCCGAACGCGGCCTCGGCCGCCTCGGTCAGAAGGTCGGCCATGCGATCCGTGCCCATCAGCACTTCCAATGCCGCGGCCGTGGTGCCGTTTGGGCTGGTGACGTTCCTGCGCAACTGGCCTGCATCCTCGTCCGCGCCCTCGGCCAGCGAAGCCGCGCCGAAGACGGTGCCGCGCGCGGCGGCCAGCGCCACGTCATCGGTCAGGCCGATCCGGCGCCCCGCCTGGGCCAGAGCCTCGATAAAGTGAAACAGATAGGCCGGGCCCGAACCCGAAATCGCGGTGATCCGGTCGATATCCTCATCGGATCCGACCTCCAGCACGATCCCGCAGGGTTCCAGCACGTCGCGAACCATGCGGTTCTGGGCCGGGGTGACACGCGCATTGGCGAAGATGCCGAACACGCCCTTGCCGATCGCGGCCGGCGTGTTCGGCATGCAGCGGATGATGGCCTTGTCGTCCAGACCGCGCTGCAGGCTCGCCAGCGTCGTGCCTGCGGCGATCGACAGAAAGCAGGCGTCGAGATGCGCGTAATCGGGCAAGACCTTGCCGATGACCTGCGGCTTGACCGCAAGGATGACCAGATCGGGTTCCAGATCGCGCGGCACCTCGGCTGCCGAGGCAAAGGTCCGCGCGCCGGTTTTCGCCGCCCGGTCGCGCAACGCCTCGGTCGGATCGACGATGCTGACCTGGGGCGGGGTCGGCATGGCCTGCCAGGCAGACAGCAGCGCATGGCCCATATTTCCACAGCCGATCAGCAGGATCTTTGTCATCTTCTGGCCCTCGTCGTTTCGGTTCCGCCGCGATGCTGGCCGAAATTCTTGCCGGCGTCAAAGCGGATGCGCGGGCTTGGACAGGGCGCGCCATTTCTGCAAGTCTGGAAAAGAGTTGACAGGGGGTCAGGATGGAGAACGCAATCGGCACCGCGGATCTGGAAAACCGGATCGCCGCCATTTTCCGCAAGGCCGGTCTGGCTGACGGACAGGCGGCAGCGATGGCGCGCAACCTTGCCGCGGCCGAGCGTGACGGCTGCAAGTCGCACGGCATCTACCGGATCGAAGGTTGCCTGAAAACGGTCCTGGCGGGCAAGGCCGACCCGCTCGCGGTGCCGCAGCTTCATGATGACGGCGGCGGCGTCATCCGTGTCGCGGCGAAAGGCGGCTTTTCGTCATGGGCCTTTTCCCGGGGCGCTCCGCTGCTGGCAGAGCGCGCGAAACGACTTGGCGTTGCGGCGCTGGTCATCAACGATTGCGTGCATCTGACGGCGCTGTGGCCCGAGATCGAGGATCTGACCGCCGATGGCGTCGCCGCGATGGCCATGTGCCCCAGCTATGCCACCGTCGCACCGGCGGGCGGCAGCAGGCCGCTGCTGGGCACCAACCCCTTCGCCTTCGGCTGGCCCCGTCCGGGTGGCAACCCCTATGTGTTCGACTTCGCAACCAGCGTCGCGGCGCGCGGCGAGATCGAGCTGCATCGCCGCGCCGGCGATCCCCTGCCCGAGGGCTGGGCCATCGACGCCGAGGGCCGTGCCACCACCGACCCGGACGCCGCGCTGGCCGGCGCGATGTTGCCCTTCGGCGCGCACAAGGGTTCGGCCATCGCGACGATGATAGAGTTGCTGGCAGGCGCGATGATCGGGGATCTGACCAGCGAGGCGGCGCTGGCGGCCCTGGGCACGACGGATCTGGGACCACGCCACGGAGAGCTGGTTCTGGCCTTCAGTCCTGAACGTTTCGCGGCGGGCAGACCCGGCGAGCCTTTCGCCTTGGCCGAGACTTTGCTGGAGGGGATCATCGGGCAGGGCGCACGCCTTCCCTCGCAGCGGCGTTTCGCGGCGCGGAAGGACAGCATCGCCAACGGCATCCGGCTGACCGAGGCGGAACTCGCCCTGCTGGACCGGCTGGAGACAGGTGGCCTGAACGCGGTCGCGGTCTGAAATCGGCCTGTCGGCCAGGCGGGACAGGAGAGCACGACAGGATCGGGACGTCGGGGCCACGCCCAGCAAAAGGGGGCGCCGGCATGTGCAGGCGCCCCCCAGGGTTGGCTATCCCCGCCGGATCAGGCGGCGGCGAGGTTGCGCAGCACGTAATGCAGCACGCCGCCGTTCTTGAGATAGTCGATCTCGACCTCGGTATCGACGCGGGCCTTGATCTGGATCTCCTTCTCGGTGCCGTCGGCATAGGTGATCTTGCAGGGCACCAGCGAAAGCGGCTTGAAATCGCCCTCCAGCCCCTCGATCGAGATCACCTCGTCGCCGGTCAGCTTCAGCGTCTTGCGGGTGTCGCCATCGGTGAACTCGAACGGGATCACGCCCATGCCGACCAGGTTCGAGCGATGGATGCGTTCGAAGGATTCCGCGATCACCGCCTTGACGCCCAGCAGGTTCGTGCCTTTGGCCGCCCAGTCGCGCGAGGAACCGGCACCGTATTCGATACCGCCGATCAGGACCAGCGGGACGCCCTTGTCCGCATATTCCATGGCCGCGTCATAGATCGATTCCTGGCCGCCGTCGGGACCCTTGGTATAGCCGCCCTCGACGCCGTCCAGCATCTCGTTGCGGATGCGGATATTGGCGAAGGTGCCGCGCATCATCACCTCGTGATTGCCCCGGCGCGACCCGTAGCTGTTGAATTCGCGCGGCGGCACCTGCCGTTCGGTCAGGTATTTCCCGGCCGGGGTCGATTCCTTGAACGATCCTGCGGGCGAGATGTGATCGGTGGTGATCATGTCGCCCAGCAGCGCCAGGATGCGGGCACCCTCGATATTCTCGATCTTGCCCGGATCGTTCGACATGCCCTGGAAATAGGGCGGGTTCTGGATATAGGTCGAGCTTGACGGCCAGTCATATGTTTCGCTGTCGGTCACCTCGACGCCACGCCAGCGCTCATCACCCTTGAAGACATCGGCGTATTTGTCGATGAACATCTCGCGCGTGACGATGCTGGCAACCATGTCGGCGACCTCTTTCGTGCTCGGCCACAGATCCTTCAGATAGACATCGTTGCCGTCCTTGTCCTGCCCCAGAGGATCGCGGGTCAGGTCGACATTCATGTCGCCGGCCAGCGCGTAGGCCACGACCAGCGGCGGCGAGGCCAGGTAGTTGGCGCGCACATCGGGGCTGATCCGGCCTTCGAAGTTTCGGTTGCCCGACAGGACCGAGACCGCAATCAGGTCGTTGTCGGCGATGGATTTCGAGATCGCCGGTTCCAGCGGACCGGAATTGCCGATGCAGGTGGTGCAGCCGTAACCCACCAGATCAAAGCCGATGGCGTCCAGATCCTCCTGCAGCCCGGCCGCCTTCAGATATTCGCTGACGACCTGCGAACCGGGGGCCAGCGAGGTCTTGACCCAGGGCTTGCGCGTCAGGCCAAGCTGCCGCGCCTTGCGGGCGACCAGACCCGCGGCCATCATCACCGAGGGGTTCGAGGTATTGGTGCAGGAGGTGATCGAGGCGATCACGATGCTGCCGTCGTGAAGCTTGTAATCCTCGCCCTCGACCGGACCTTCGGAAAAGCCCTGGTGGCGGCCGCCGGGAACATAGCCCGGCTCGCGCGCGCCGCCCTCGGCTTTCCAGGTCTTTTCGGCCTCGCGCGATTCGTCGGGCAAACGGATGCCGCGAACCAGTTTCATGAAGGCATCGGCCGACTGGTCCAGCGGGGTGTGGTCCTGCGGACGCTTGGGGCCCGAAATCGCGGGCACCACATCGGCCAGATCCAGTTCCAGCGTCGAGGAATAGACAGGCTGGTAATCCTTGTCGCGCCACATGCCGTTTTCCTTGGCATAGGCCTCGACCAGCGCGATGCGATCCTTGTCGCGGCCGGTCTGTTCCAGATAGCGCAGGGTCACCTGATCGATCGGGAAGAAACCGCAGGTGGCGCCGTATTCGGGCGCCATGTTGCCGATGGTGGCACGGTCGGCCAGCGGCATGTTGTCCAGCCCGTCACCATAGAATTCGACGAACTTGCCCACGACGCCATGCTTGCGCAGCATCATCGTGACCTTCAGCACCAGGTCGGTCGCGGTGACGCCTTCCCTCATCGCGCCGGTGATCTTGAAGCCCACCACCTCTGGGATCAGCATCGAGATCGGCTGGCCCAGCATCGCGGCCTCGGCCTCGATCCCGCCGACCCCCCAGCCCAGCACCGCAAGGCCGTTGACCATCGTCGTGTGGCTGTCGGTGCCGACCAGCGTGTCGGGATAGGCGACCTGCCGGCCGTCCTGGTCGGTATCGGTCCATACGGTCTGGGCCAGATATTCCAGGTTGACCTGGTGGCAGATCCCCGTTCCGGGCGGCACGACGCGGAAGTTGCGGAACGCCTTCTGGCCCCATTTCAGGAACTGGTAACGTTCGATGTTGCGTTCGTATTCGCGTTCCACGTTGAACTGGAAGGCGCGCGGGGTGCCGAATTCGTCGATCATCACCGAATGGTCGATGACCAGATCGACCGGGTTCAGCGGGTTGATCTTCTGCGCGTCGCCGCCAAGCGTCTTGATGCCGTCGCGCATCGCGGCCAGATCGACGACCGCCGGAACGCCGGTGAAATCCTGCATCAGCACGCGGGCGGGACGATAGGCGATCTCGCGCGGGTTCTTGCCGCTCTTGTCGGCCCATTCCGCGAAGGCCCTGATGTCATCGGTGCTGACCGTCTTGCCGCCATCCTCGAAGCGCAGCATGTTTTCCAGCACTACCTTCAGCGAGGCCGGCAACCGCGAGAAATCGCCCAGACCCGCTTCCGAGGCGGCGGCGATGGAGAAATAATCGACCGATTGATCGCCGGCCTTCAGGGTGCGGCGGGTCTTGGCGGTATCGGTTCCGGTCTGGATGGGCATCAGAGCCTCCCTGTCTGCAAGGTGGATGGGTCGGGCAGTGTCTCTCTTGCTTTGCCCCATGACAGAGGCTTGCGCAAGGAGATCCGCCATCAATGTATGCAATTGCATACCATCTGCTGCGCTGTTGCTCAAGAGGCACGCCCTTCACGATCACGCGGGGGCTAACAAAGCGTTGATTTGGTTTTGCCTGCGCCGCGGCGCTATTCAGGATGACGGAATTCGCAGACTGAACTGGACATTGCGGACAATGTCGGCTTCGAGACGGACCTTCAGCGCCGGGCGCGCAGGCTATGCAGGGCTGATACCGGCCCTTGCTGCGGCGGCGCTTCTGGGCGGCGCTGCCGCCGGTCAGGCCCAGGAAGGCGGGCCGGGCGGCGCGGGAAATGATCTGTCCGCGCCCGTCATTTCCGCGCCCGATGATCCGGGCCGGGCGGCGCCCGGCGCGCTGAGCCGGGACGATTTCCTGTCCGGCGGCGGCTTCAACAGTTTCGCCGCATCCGAGGCGCCGCCGACGGACAGTTTCCTTCCGCCCTCGCTGCCGGTGGTGGTCGAGCTTTTCACCGCGCAGGGCTGTTCGACCTGTCCGCCCGCCGACGCGATGCTGGAAAAGATGGCCGCCATGCCGGGCGTTCTGCCGCTTTCGTTCAACGTCGATTACTGGGATTATCTGGGCTGGACCGACAGCTTCGCCAGCCCCGACTTCACCCGCCGCCAGGAAGGCTATGCCCGGGCCTCGGGCGAACACGCGCTTTACACGCCGCAGATCATCGTGGACGGCCGCGACACCGCAGTCGCCCCCGGTCCCGCGCAGCTGATGGCGATGATCGACGAGAACCGGATCTCTCCGGCGATGCTCAGCGTGCAGCGCGAAAGCGGGGATGATGGCGAAAGGATCGAACTGACGCCGCTATCGGACCTGGGCGGCCCGGTGGTGGTGGTTCTGGTCCGCTATGCGCCCAATCGCGCGGTCGAGGTGACGGCGGGCGAGAACAGCGGCCGCGTGGTCAGCTATACCAATGTCGTGCTGTCGATCAGCAAGCTGGCCAAATGGGACGGCACGGCGCCCTTGCGCCTGAATGTCAGGCCGGACGAAAGCGGCCCCCAGGATTTTCCGCCCGATACCAGGCATGTCCTGCTGGTCCAGCGCGGCATCGGCCCCGACGAACTGCCCGGCCCCATTCTCGCGGCGATCAAGCTGGACTGACCGCGACAACTTGCGCGGCGTGCAAAAATTTCGCATCAGCGGACCATGAGCGAATGGATCATCCAGATCGCGGGAACGCCCGAAGGCGCGCGGCTGGCATCGGTTCTGGCGCTTGGCGCGGCCTTTCTGCACGCGCTGTTCGGGTCCCTGCAAAAGGGCCGGCACGATCCCTGGATCAGCCGTGCGGCGATCGACCTCAGCTACGGGATCATGGCTCTGCCCATCGCGCTGTTCGTGGTTCCCTGGCCGGATCCGGGGCTGTGGCCGGTGCTGTTCGGGGCCATGGGGATCCATGTCTTCTACAAGATCGCGCAGGCGCTGACCTATACGCGGGGCGCCTATACGGTCGTCTATCCGGTGGTGCGCGGGACCGGCCCGCTTTTCGCGGTAATCGCCGCGGGGGTTGTCTTTGGCGAGCATTTCAACGCGGTGCAATGGCTTGGTGTCGGGCTGCTGGTCGGCGGCATCTTCGGCCTTGCGGCCTATAACCGATCGCGCCTGGTTCTGGGTCGCGAGACGCTGGGCCCCGCGCTGGCCTGGGCCGTGGTCACGGGCGGCTTTGTCGCGCTTTATACGACCTATGACGCCTGGGGCATCAGGCTGGCGGCCAATCCCTTCACCTTTCTGGCCTGGTTCTTCGTGCTGGATTCGTTCTTCATGCCGATCTGGAACCTGCGCCGCCTGATCGCGCTGACCGCGCCCGAGGTTCCCGCTTTGGCCATGCGGGGAATTTTCGGCGCCCTGGTTGCCTTCGCCAGTTTCGGCGCGATCATGCTGGCCACCCGCATCGACGATGTCGGCCGCGCCGCGGTGCTGCGAGAAACCTCGACCGTCTTCGCGGCCCTTGTCGGCTGGCTCGTGCTGGGCGAAAAGGTGGGCGTCGCGCGCGCGATCCTGATGGCGGTGATCGCTTCGGGCGCTTTGGTGGTGGAATTCGCGTCCTGATCGTGGCGCCGAAAGGAAGATGATGAAGGAACCGAATCCCTTGGTGAAATCGGCGCTGGAACTGGGGCCGCTGCTTCTGTTTTTCGGCGTCTTCATGTGGAACCGCGGCGGAACCGTCAGCCTGTGGGGACAGGATTACACGGCGCTGGTCTTTGCCACGCTGATCTTCATTCCGGTTCTTGCCATCGCGACCCTGATCCAGTGGCGTCTCAGCGGCAGGCTTGCGCCCATGCAGGTCGTGACGCTGGTTCTGGTGGTGATCTTCGGGGGGCTGTCGGTCTGGCTGAACGACCCACGCTTTTTCAAGATGAAGCCCACCATCATCTATCTGCTCTTCGCCGCGATCCTGGGCTACAGCCTGGTCGCGCGGCGCAACTGGTTGCAGGCGGTCCTGTCCGAGGCGCTGCCGATGGATGCCCTGGGCTGGCGCAAGCTGACCATGCGCATGATGCTGCTGTTCCTCGGTCTCGCGCTGGCCAACGAGTTCGTCTGGCGCATGATGTCCGAAACATCCTGGGTCTATTTCAAGACCTTCGGCCTGCCGCTGATCCTGTTCGTCTTCCTGATCGCCAATGCCGGTCTCTATCGCGCGCATGCGGTGGAGAGCGAAAAGGACGACGAGCAGGGCTGAGCCCCGCACGCGACTGTCTCGATCGCCGCGCGGCGATCGACCCCCGGTCGAATGTCTTTTAGCGGATTCCCGGATCGGTTAGACAGGATCATGGCCCAACTGACGCAGATCGAGATCCTGCTTCCCGAACTTCGGGCCTATGCCGTCGCGATCTGCACCTCGCGCAGCGATGCCGAGGATCTTGTCCAGGACGCGGTCGAGCGTGGTCTGCGTTCGGATCGCCGGCCGGCGCGCCTGGACCAGCTTCGGCCCTGGATGTTCCGCACGATCAGGAACCTGCACTACGACGAACTCAGGAAAAGACGTGTGCGTCGGGAATATTTGGAGGCGGAGAAACGTCTATCCGAAGAAGCGGGAACCGCGGATGCCGCGCGCGATGCGCTGACAAGGCTGGCCTTCGAAAAACTGCCGCCCGAGACGCGGGAGGTGCTGTGTCTCGTGGACATCATGGGGCTGACATACGCCGAGGCGGCAAGGGTGATGGATGTGCCGCCCGGCACGGTGATGAGCCGGATCAGCCGGGCGCGGCGGGCGCTTCTGATGATCGTGGAAGGCGCCCAAGTGGTGGAAAGCGGAGCAGGGCGGAAGACATGAACGAATTGGCCGACAGCGACTGGACTTTGATCAACGCCTACCATGACGGCGAATTGGGCCAGGCCGAGGCGCGTGATCTGGAATCGCGAATGGCGCGGGATCCGGCCCTTGTCCGGGCCCTGAACCAGGTGCGCCATGTCTCGGCCAGCCTTGCGGCGCTGCGGCCCGAATCGCGGGCCGAGGTATTCCGTCGCGACTTCGCTGCGGCCAATGCCAGGCGGTTTCCGCGAAGGTGGCTGGCGGGCGCTGCGGCCGCGGCGGCTGTCGCTGTTGCGATCGTCTTCGGGTCCGGATTCCTGGCCGAACCGACGCCGATCCGGATTCATGCCGCGTTCATGGACCAGAGCTTCGCTGTCGGCGACCGCGATCTTCGCACGATCGCCGGGAAGGATCCGTGGGGCGTGCCGGATCTTTCGGGTGCCAACCTGGTGCCGGTCGCCGTCGCAAGCTTCGAGGCAGGGCAGGTGACGCATTACGCGGGCCGGAACGGATGTCGCCTGTCCTATTTCCGCGGGTCATTCAGGATCGGTGACGATGATCGTGCCGCCGGCCAGCAGGTGGCGTCATGGACGACGAATGCGGATCTGCGCCACATGGTCGTCGCCACGGGAATGGACCGCGCCAGATTCGACGCGGTCGTCGCCTATCTTCAGCAGGTGACGCGGCAGGGGGCCACCGAGAGCGTCCTGGCATCGCTGACGCAAGCGACCCGGAACGCAAGCGCTTGCCTCGGCTAGTCCGGCGTGGCGGGTGCGACCGCGCCTGAGGAGGTTTGCCCCTCCATTGCGGGCTGTGCCGCGCCCTCGGCCCCGCCGGTCACCTGGGCCACATAGGCGGCGACGGTGTCGATCTGGCCCGCGGTCAGCATATCGGCGAATGCCGGCATGACGCCGATTCCGCTGGTGACGGCGGCGCGGACCTGCGCGGCGGTCGGTTTGAACTGGTCCAGGTTCGGGCCGATCTCGGCTTCGGATCCGGCATCGCTCAGCGCGTGACAGACAGCGCATGAGGGCTGCGCGGTTTCGGTGAAGATGGTGCGCCCGGCCTCCAGATCGGCCTCGGCGAGTGCCGGGCCGGCGGCAAGCGCAAGGAAAGCGGCGCCAAGAACCGGCGTCGTGGATGTGGTCATGTGATGGCTCCTGGTGGGGCGGTCGAGCCGGCGGGATGGTCCGCCGGCCGGGAATCCTAGCTGACGGTCACATCGACGGCATGGACGCGCCAGCCGTTATTGCCGTAGCCACGCTCGTTGGGCGGGAACGTCTCGGGCTGGCTGGTCCCGTCCTTCGCCGTCGCCCGGCTTGCCAGAGTCTGCGTTCCCTCCGAAAGCTCGGTGATCAGCACGAAGGGCCGCCAGGCATAGCGGCCCAGGTCCGGCCCGAGAAACTGCGCATCGGTCCAGCTCTGGCCGCCGTCGGTCGAGACCTCGACCTTCTCCAGATCGCTGACGCCGCCCATGGCGACGCCATGGATCTGCACCTTTCCGGTGGCGGCGTCCATCAGCGGCCCGGTGATCCAGGACTTGACGCTCATTTCGTACATCGAGGGCTGCGAGGGATCGCCCTTCTCGCCAACGGGGCGGACGCGATAGCCGGTCTGCTGGATCTTGGCCGGCGATTCCTCGGTCGTCAGGGCGAGCCGCTTGAGATACTTGACGTTGTTGACGCCGTAATAGCCCGGAATCACAAGCCGCACCGGGCCACCATGCGCCAGGGGCAGCGGCTCGCCGTTCATTTCCCAGGCCAGGATCGCCTGATCCATCGCGGCCTTCGGAACCGAACGCTCGACCTGAAGCGTCTCCTTCGGGACGCCCTCGGGAATGTCTTCGCCGCCCGTGCCGGTCAGATAGACCGCGCCGTCGCTGGCGCCGCCCATGGCGTCGATGACCGCGCGCACCGGCACGCCCGTCCAGACGACATTGCCCGCCGCACCGACCGACCATTGCGTGCCACTGGTCTCGTGATCGAAAAAGGCGCGTCCGTTGCCCGAACATTGCAGAACGCAGACCACCGTCTCGACCGCCAGCGTCTTCAACTGGCCGACCGTCATCGTGCCCGGATTGGCGACGCCGTCGATCTCGATCTCCCAGGCATCGCGGTCGGCGACAATGTCTTCGGACGGGGCCGGCAGGTTGTTGCGGATATAGAGATCCGTGCTGGGCGTGATCAGTTCCGCCCCCTGGGCTGCGCGCTTCGTCTCCAGCGTCTGCTTGGAATGGACGATCAGATCGTCGGCATCCTTCCAGGCGACGTAATCGGGAAGCGCGGTCCCGTTGTCCTGACCGATGGCCGGTCCACCGACGGCCGCGGCGCCAAAGGCGCCCGCCGATCCGATCAGGAAGTGGCGGCGTTTCACGTTCTGAATCACTTTCATTGGCTTTCCTCCCGTGGTTCGGAGCCGCGGCACCACGGTATGCGACAGCCCCGTAACCAAGAGACGTGCCAGGGCTGCGTATTATTCCAGCTTGCGCGGAATAAACCGGCCGAAGCAGGCTGCCGATCGAGCCTGCCGGTGAAAACGGTCGCGGGCTGTGCCCGGTCATCCGCCCCGATTGCCGGGCCATTTGCCGGGCTCGGCCGGGGCGCGCGCGTCCTTGCCCGGACGGTGCGATCCTGGGGTCGAAACGATTGAACACGAACGGACAATCAAGCAATGTGATGATGTGACTGCCGGAGGAGAGAAGCGGGTGAGAGCGTTCGGGATCCCGATTGCGGCGCCGTTCGCGGAGCTTGGCCCGCGTCGCCGCCGCCGAGGCCGGGGCGTGACCCCGCCGGCAGGTCTGGGCGCCGCGTTCCTGCTCGGCGCCTCGCGGGCATCGGCCCACAGCGACGGCGCGCCGCCGGCACCGGCGGACTTCTGGTCCATGTGGTCGCTTCAACCCTCGGTCATCGTGCCCCTGGGGCTTGCCGTCATGCTCTATGCCGGCGGTGTTCGGTTGGCCTGGGCGCGGGCGGGAACGGGCCGCGGGGTCCGGATCCGGCAGGTGCTGTGCTTTGCCGGCGGCATCGCGGCGCTGGTCGCGGCCCTTGTCTGGCCGCTCGATGCCTGGGGCGAAAGCCTGTTTTCCGCGCATATGGCGCAGCATATCACGCTGATGGGGCTGGCGGCACCGCTTCTGGTGCTGGGACAGCCGCTTGCGACGATGACGCGCGCCCTGCCGCGCGGCTGGCAAAGGCGCCTTGCCGCGCTGGCCGGGACCGCGATCTGGCGACGTGGCCACGATCTTCTGACCGCTACGGGCGTCGCCACCGCCCTGATGCTGGGCGTTTTCCTGTTCTGGCACGCACCGCCCGCGCTGGCCGTGGCGCTTGACCATGATCTTGTCCACGCGGTGATGCACGGCTCGATCTTTGCCGCCGCGCTGGCGTTCTGGACCATGATCGCCCGGGTCCGCGACAGGGGCTTCGGGGTGCGGATCGTCGCGCTGTTCGTCTGCTTCAAGTTTTCGCTGATCCTGGGGGCGCTGCTGACCTTTTCGGGCCGGGCGCTTTATCCCGTCTATGGGTCCCGGCCAGACGCCTGGGGATTGACGCCGGTCGAGGATCAGCAACTTGCCGGCGTGCTGATGATGACGGCGGCGGCGATGATGTATCTGGTCGCCGCACTCGTCGTCGCGGCCGCCTGGTTTGCTTCGATGGATCGGACACAGGCTGCCTGCAACACGGTCGCGGCAGCGAACGGGGCAGGATCTTGAGGACGGCGGGGCTGGCATTCCTGCTTGCGGCGCTGGCCCTGGCGGGCTGCGAGAATCCGCAATCCGCCTTCGATCCCGCCGGGGACGAGGCCGCGCGCGTCCTTGCGCTGTTCTGGGCCATGCTGGCCGGAGGCGTGGTGATCTGGGTCATCGTCGTCGGCGTCAGCTTCTACGCGGTCAAGGTGCGGCCCGGGCGGCACAGCGAAAGGACCGGCCTGCGGCTGATCATCTGGGGCGGCTGCGTGTTTCCGACCGTCGTGCTGGCGGCGCTGCTGGTCTGGGGCCTCGGGCTGCTGAACGACCTGCGCCGTCCGGGCGACGGTCCGACCATCGCGGTTTCGGGCGAACGGTTCTGGTGGCGCGTCTCCTACGGCGTGACGGGCGCGCCGGGCGTGCTGCGCAGCCTGCCGCGCGGCGGCATCCCCGGCGCCAACGAGATCGTCATTCCGCTGGGCCAGCGCAGCACGATCCTGCTGGGCAGTCCCGACGTGATCCATTCCTTCTGGGTGCCGCCGCTGGCCGGCAAGATGGACGCGATTCCCGGCCGGGTGAACCGTCTGATCCTGGAGCCGACCGAGACCGGAATCTTCAACGGCACCTGCGCCGAATTCTGCGGGCTGGCCCATGCCCAGATGGGATTCCGGGTGATCGTCGTGCCGCCCGCCGAGTTCGAGGCCTATGTGCAGGCGCAGGCCAGGCCCGCCGCCGTCACAACGGGGCCCGGTCTCGATCTGTTCCTGAAGAACGGCTGCGCCGCCTGCCATGCCGTGCGCGGCACCCCCGCCCGGGGCACGGTCGGGCCCGATCTGACGCATCTGGCCAGCCGGCGGATGATCGGCGCGGGCATCCTGCCCACCACGGCCGAAAACATCGCCGATTTCATCGCCTCGCCCGACCATCTCAAGCCGGGGGTCGAGATGCCGGCCTTCGCCATGTTGCCCGAGGCCGAGATCGCCCGCATCGCCGATTGGCTGGGGAGCCTGCAATGACCGACCCGACAGCACAGGGCACACCCGATCAGGACGACCCCGAGGTTCGGCGCGGGCAGGAAGACAGGCTGCGCGAGGTCTGGAAGACACCGAAGGGCTGGCGCTACTGGTCGGCGGTCAACAACACCGAAATCGGTGTCTGGTATACGGCGGCGTCCTTCGGGTTCATGCTGTTCGCGGGCGTTCTGGCGCTGCTGATGCGGGTGCAGCTGGCGGTACCCGAGAACGATTTCCTGACCGCGACCTTCTACAACCAGCTGTTCACGCTGCACGGCACGGCGATGATGTTTCTCTTTGCCGTGCCGATCTTCGAGGCGGTGGCGATCATACTGCTGCCGCAAATGCTCGGCGCGCGCGATCTGCCGTTTCCGCGGCTGTCCGCCTTCGGCTTCTGGTGCTTTCTGATCGGCGGCGTCTTCGTCAGCGGCTCGATCTTCTTCGGCGCCGCCCC
>NZ_DHXG01000053.1:0-2610 GCF_002413585.1 Paracoccus sp. UBA5162 | reverse complement strand
GCGCCCCTGAAACAGGTCGGACGCAAGCGTGCGGACCGAGCTTTCCAGCTGGTCGGGGGCGATCGTCTGGGCCTGAACGGCGGCGGGGAGGATCGGGGCGGCGGCAAGGCTCAGAGCCAGGAGCAGGGTGCGAACAGTCATGCCGCCTGCCTTAACCCCGTGCCCGCGCAGGGGGAAGGGCTTCTAGAATTCGGTTTCCAGCTCGATCATCTCGTCGGGCTCGCGGCGCGCGGCGTTGATCCATTCGCGCATCAGCGGCCAGCTGTTGACCGTCTCGCAATAGGCGGCCGATGTCGGGCTCACCGCGACGGCGTAGGTCAGGAAGCGCTGCACCACCGGCGCGAACATGGCGTCGGCGACGGTCGGCGACGCGCCGAACAGCCACGGGCCGCCATAGCTGTCCAGGCATTCCGACCAGATCGTCTCGACCCGCTCGATATCGGGACGTGCGCCAGGGAAGACGGGGAAGCGGTCGTGCCGCACCTTCAGGTTCATCGGCAGGGCGGAGCGCAGATTGGCGAAGCCCGAATGGATTTCCCCCGACACCGACCGGCAATGGGCGCGGGCGATGCGATCGGCGGGATACATGCCGGCCTGCGGATACAGCTCATGCAGATATTCCGCGATCGCCAGCGTGTCCCACACGCTCGCCCCCTCATGCGTCAGGCGCGGCACCAGCACCGATGGCGAGAGCAGCAACAACTCCGCGCGATTGTCCGGATCGTCGAGCGCGATCATTTTTTCGCTGACTGCGAGCCCCGCCAGACGGCAAAGCAGCCATCCCCGCAAAGACCAGGAAGAATAATTGCGGCTGGAAAGAGTGAGTTGCGCGTCGGCCATGACTTTCCCCTCTCGCTATGTTCCTTTAACTCACATTTATGATGATGCAGCGCAACAGAAATTGCCTGTATAGCGTTTCATCAAGGAACCGATTCGGGTCACAGGGTCAGTATAAGGCATAATTTCGATCATGCGGATGCTCTACAGTGGTTATCAGGCCTGGAACGACATGCTGGCCCCCGCGCGGCTGGGCGCCGAATGGGCGCTGAGCCTGCGTCATACGATGGGGCCGATGGCGGACTGGGCGATGCCGCGCCGCATGTTCGCGCTGATGGACGTGTTCCAGGGCGCGAAGCTCACCCACAAGCGCCCCGCCTATGACATCCGCACCGTGCAGAGCGGCAATGCCGAAGTGGCCGTGCGCGAGGAAATCGCGCTGGAGTTGCCGTTCGGCGACCTTCTCCATTTCGCCAAGGACGAAGTGGAGGTGGAACAGCCGCGCGTGCTGGTGGTCGCCCCCATGTCGGGCCATTTCTCGACCCTGCTGCGCAGCACGGTCGCAACATTGCTGCGCGACCATGATGTCTACATCACCGACTGGAAGAATGCGCGCGACGTGCCGCTGTCGGCCGGACGGTTCGGTTTCGACGATTATGTCGACTATGTGATCCGCTTCCTGCAGGAACTGGGGGAGGGCGCGCATCTCGTCTCGGTGTGCCAGCCCTGCGTGCCCGCCATGGCGGCAGTGTCGCTGATGTCGGAGGATCAGGACAAGGCGACGCCGCGGTCGATGACGCTGATGGGCGGCCCCATCGATCCCAATGCCGCGCCGACCGTGGTCAACGATCTTGCCAATGAAAAGCCGATCAAATGGTTCGAGGAGAATCTGATCTCCGTCGTGCCCTTCCGCTATGCCGGGCGCGGCCGGGAAGTCTATCCGGGTTTCCTCCAGCTGTCGGCCTTCATGTCGATGAACATGGAGCGCCATGGCGCCCAGCATCGCGAACTCTACCAGCTGCTGGCCGATGGCAATGAAGGCGGCGCCGACAAGATCAAGAGCTTCTACCGGGAATATTTCGCCGTGCTCGACATGACGAAGGAATTCTATCTGGAAACCGTCGACATGGTGTTCCAGCGGACCTTGCTGTCCAAGGGCGAGCTGACCGTGCGCGGCCGCCCGATCAATCCGGGCGCGATCCGCAAGACGGCGCTGCTGACGGTCGAGGGCGAACGCGACGATGTCTGCGCCGTGGGCCAGACCTCCGCCGCGCACGCGCTGTGCACGGGCCTGCGCCCGCACCTCAAGCGTCATCATCTTCAGCCCGGCGTTGGCCATTATGGTGTCTTTTCCGGCAGCAAATGGGAAAAGCAGGTCTATCCGCAAGTGCGGAACATGATCCTGGCGATGAACTGAACCGCGGTTTCGGGGCGATGCAGGCCGCCGCCACGGCACAGGCGAATGCCGCCGTCCTGCGCGGCTGAGCAGGCGGCATGATGCTCGATCCGCTCTACCTCGTCTGCGCGATCATCGCCGTCGTTATTTCCGGCCTGGCGAAGGGCGGGTTCGCCGGCGTGGGGGCGCTCGCCATGCCGATCATGGCGCTGGGCGTCGACCCCATACGCGGGGCGGCGATCCTGCTGCCCATCCTGATCCTGCAGGATGCGGTGAGCGTCTGGGCCTATCGCCGCAGCTGGGACGGCGGGATTTTGAAGGTGATGCTGCCCGGCGCAGCCGTCGGCATCGCGCTGGGTTGGCTATTCGCGGCGCAAGTGTCGGAAGTGGCGGTGCTTGGCGTGCTGGGCGCAATCTCGGTGCTGTTCGGGCTGCAG
>NZ_DHXG01000082.1:19397-31043 GCF_002413585.1 Paracoccus sp. UBA5162 | reverse complement strand
CTTGGCTGACATCGAAATGGCGCACCCGCGCCCGCACGAAAATGTCGGCGATATTGGGCAGCATCGACAGGCCCATGGTGTCGGTGACAAGCGCCACCCGAGGCAGGACGGCGGCATGTTTGCGCACCACGTCGAAATGCGCCCGCAGAGCCGACAGGCCCTGCCATTGCGGCAGGCCGTTCAGCCGCACGACAAGTCCCGGCATCCGGTCGTTTTCGTTTGCGTAATCGTCGATGGCGCGTCCCAGAGCCTCGAAATCCGAGGCCGGGATCGCACCTTCGGGTCTGGCGGTGACGACATTGCGGCCGGTATCCACGTCGATGTTCAGCATCTTGCGTCCTTCCCTTCGGGGCCGCCCAGCCTTGCTAGAACGGCACGTCCTGTTCGCCCTCGGCGGGCTGCACATAGGCGGCCTTGATATTCCTGAAGCCCGCCGCGAATTGCACCGTCAGCGTATCCTCGGCGATTCCCATGATCCGGCCCTCGCCGAATTTCGCGTGTTGCACCGTATCGCCAACGCTGAACCGCGCCGCCGGTTCGGCGTCGATGGTGACGGGCATCCGATGCACGGGCGGCTTGCGGTCGGCCGCCCGCGCCTGCATCCGCTTCCATCCCGGAGAATTGTAGACGTCGGCGCGGGCCGCGCGGTCATGCATCTCGGTGCCGGCATTGGCCCCGGCAAAGGCCATCGCGGCGCCGTAGCCGCCGCCATAAAGTCCCGGCGGAGTCAGAACCTCGACGTGATCCTCGGGCAGTTCATCGACGAAACGCGAGGGCATCGAGGATTGCCATTGCCCGTAAAGCCGCCGGTTGCCCGCGAAGCTGATCGTGGCCAGCCGCTCGGCGCGGGTGATGCCGACATAGGCCAGCCGCCGTTCCTCCTCCAGCCCCTTGGTGCCCTGCTCGTCCATGGCGCGCTGGTTCGGGAACAGCCCGTCCTCCCATCCCGGCAGAAAGACCAGCGGAAATTCCAGACCTTTCGCGGCGTGCAGGGTCATGATGCTGACTTCTTCGCCAGCCTCGCCGTCGTCGCGATCCATGACCAGTGCGACATGCTCCAGGAATCCCTGAAAATTGTCGAATTCCTCCAGCGCCTTGACCAGTTCCTTCAGGTTGTCCAGCCGCTGCGGCGCATCGGGCGTCTTCTCGTTCTGCCACATCGCGGTATAGCCGGATTCGTCCAGAAGCCGCTCGGCCAGTTCGACATGGCTTGCGGCGCTGTCGATGGCGTCGGCGTGCCAGCGGCCGATGCCGCCCACGAAATCGCGCAGATTGGCCAGCCCCTTGCCGCCCAGCTGCTTTTCCTCGACCACGATCCGCGCGCCTTCCAGCAGGCTGACACCGCTGCGGCGCGCGACCGCCTGGATGGTCTGCACCGCCTTGTCGCCAAGCCCGCGCTTGGGCGTATTGACGATCCGCTCGAAGGCCAGATCGTCCTCGGGGCTGACCACCAGGCGGAAATAGGCCATGGCGTCGCGAATCTCCTGCCGCTCGTAGAAGCGGGGGCCGCCGATCACCCGGTATGGCAGGCCGATCGTCATGAAACGGTCCTCGAAGGCGCGCATCTGGTGAGACGCGCGCACGAGGATCGCGATGTCGTTCAAACCGACGCGGCCGAACGCGGCGCGATGTCCGCCTTGAAAAGCCTCGATCTCCTCGCCGATCCAGCGCGCTTCGGCCTCGCTGTCCCAATGCCCGATCAGGCGCACCTTCTCGCCGTCCTCGGCATCGGTCCACAGGGTCTTGCCCAGCCGCCCGGCATTGGCCGTGATCAGCCCCGAGGCGGCCGCCAGAATCTGCGGCGTGGACCGGTAATTCTGTTCCAGCCGGATCACCCGGGCGCCGGGGAAATCGGCCTCGAAGCGCAGGATATTGCCCACCTCGGCCCCGCGCCAGCCATAGATCGACTGATCGTCATCGCCCACGCAGCAGATGTTGCGATGCCCCTGCGCCAGCAGCCGCAGCCACAGATATTGCGCGACGTTGGTGTCCTGATACTCGTCCACAAGGATATGGCGGAACCGGTCCTGCCAGCCTTTCAGCACGTCGGGATGGGCCTGGAACAGCGTCACGCAATGCATCAGCAGATCACCGAAATCGACAGCGTTCAGCGTCAGCAGCCGGTCCTGATAGGCCTGGTACAGCCGCCCGCCCCAGCCGTCGAAGGCCGCCGCCTCGCCGCGCGGCAATTGCGCGGGGGTCAGGCAGCGGTTCTTCCAGCCATCGACCAGCCCGGCCAGCTGCCGCGCCGGCCAGCGTTTCTCGTCCAGATTTTCGGCCTGGATCAACTGCTTCATCAGTCGGATCTGGTCTTCCGTGTCCAGGATCGTGAAGCTGGGCTTCAGATGCAACTCGCCATTGCCGACCAGTTCGGCATGGCGGCGCAGGATCTTGACGCTGATGCTGTGAAAGGTGCCCAGCCAAGGCATTCCCTCGACCACCTCGCCCAGCAGGCGGCCGATCCGCTCCTTCATCTCGCGCGCCGCCTTGTTGGTGAAGGTCACTGCCAGGATCTGTCCCGGCCGGGCCTTGCCCGACATCAGCAGATGCGCGATTCGCGTGGTCAGGGCCCGCGTCTTGCCGGTTCCCGCCCCCGCCAGCATCAGGACGGGTCCGTCCAACGCCTCGACGGCGGTACGCTGCGCCGGGTTCAGACCGTCCAGATAGGGCGCGGGCCGCGCGGCCATCGCCCGCTGTGACAGCGGGACCCCATCGAAATCGTCGGAATCGTCCAGAAGTTGCATCAGGTCAACATAGGGCCGGCGCTGGCACAAGGAAAGCCTTGTTCACCTTGCGTTCCTGAATTTGTCTTGGTGACAATATCCCGCAGGGGGTCCGGGGGACGCGAAGTCCCCGGCCGTCGCGGGACGCAAGCCTAAGCCCGCATTCCCGCGAAGGTCATCGGATCCAGAGAGGATTGGGCGAAGGTCGACCCCTCGACCAGCAGGCTGACCGCATCGTGGGAATGCAGCGATTCCTGATGGCTGGCGACGACCCGGAAATCGCCGATCTGCGGATTGTCCAGCAATCCCTTGGCAAAGGCCCGCACCGCGTCCTCGACGAATATCGGGTTCGCGGCGTTCAGTTCGGCGAAAGCCTGTTCGTCCTCGCGCTTGACCATGACCTGCGTCTCGGTCGGCACGGCGCGGCGACACATGTCGACCATATCCTCGAACCAGACCTTTTCCGGCCCCGTCATCACCGCTGATATCCGCGCGATCGAGCGTTGCGAATGCGGCGTCGCCAGCCTTCCACGCGCCTCGCGCGCATGTTCCGACAATTCCAGCGAACAGGGGCAGGTCGAGGAATAGACATAATCGAAATGCATGATCCGCAGACGCTGACCCCGATGTTCGGCCACTTCCAGGGCGATGTCGTAATACTGCCAGCCGGACAGGCCCGAACGCAGCGAATCGACCCGGATCGGGTAGGAGCAGCGCATCAGGATCCGTGCGTCGAAGGCGTCCAGATCGGTCTTGTAGTCGTCCAGCGCCGCCTCCAGCACCCTGAGGCTGAACAGGTGGCCGGAATGGGCGTAGAAGGACCGCATGATCCGGGACATGTTGATGCCCTTGCGGTCGGCCTCCAGCGAAACGGTGCCGGTCACGCTGGTTTCCAGCACGATCTCGCCGCCGTCGCGGGTCTGATAGGTGATCGGCAGCCGGAAATTCGAGATGCCGACATGCTGGATCGGCGCCCGCGCGCCCACGATCAGGCTGGCCGGGCCGTTCTGAAGATCGGGCATTCCCTGCCTGTAATCGGCATCGGCGCGGAATTCGGCGTCATAGTCACGGCTCAGCGCCGGATAGGCCGGGATCATCGGACGGGCTTCGGTCATGCAGGACATTCCCCTTGAGCAGCCCCGGAAATATGGGGCCGGGCGGTGCCATTCTAAAGGTCCGGATGCGACAAATCAGCCCCGGAACCGGCAACGGCGCGGAATCACCCCTCCAGGGCCTGGACCAGATCCGCGATCAGATCCTGCGGATCCTCCAGCCCGACCGACAGGCGCAGCAAACCGGACGTGATGCCCAGATGCGCACGGGCCTCGTCCGAAAGGCGCTGATGGGTGGTCGTCGCCGGATGGGTGACGATGGATTTCGCATCGCCCAGATTGTTCGAGATCTTCACGATCCGCAGGCGGTTCAGCGCCGCGAAGGCGGCGTCCTTGCCGCCGGCCAGCTCGATCGCGATCATCGTCCCGCCGGATCCCATCTGCGCCATGGCCAGATCATGCTGCGGATGATCGGCAAGGCCCGGATAGATGACCCGTGACAGGGCCGGGTGGCCTTGCAGAGCGCCGGCGATGGTCCCGGCCGCCTCGGCCTGCGCGCGCACGCGCAGGTCCATCGTGGTCAGGCCGTTCAGCATCAGCCAGCTGTGGAACGGGCTGATCGCGCCGCCGGTATGCTTCAGATAGGGCTCGGCCGTTCCCCTGATGAAATCGCGCGTGCCGCAGATCACCCCGGCCAGGGCACGTCCGCCGCCGTCGATATGTTTGGTCGCGGAATAGACCACGATATCGGCGCCCAGTTCGACCGCGCGCGAAAAGACCGGGGTGGCGAAAACATTGTCCACCACGACCTGCGCGCCCGCCGCGTGAGCCAGGTCGGCCACAGCGGCGAGGTCGATCACCTCAAGCCCCGGATTCGAGACCGATTCGAAGAAGACGGCCCTGGTGCCCGGCCGGATCGCGGTTTTCCATTGCTCCAGGTCGGTGCCGTCCACGTAGCTGACCTCGATCCCGAACCTGCGCAGCAGGTCCAGCACGTAAAGGCAGGATCCGAACAGCGCGCGGGCGGCGACCACGTGATCGCCCGGCACGCACAACGAAAACATCGCGCCGTTGACCGCCGCCATGCCGCTGGCCGTGGCAAAGGCATCCTCGGTCCCTTCCAGCGCGGCGATCCGGTCCTCGAACATGCGGCTGGTCGGATTGCCGTAGCGGGCATAGATGAATTCGTCAGGGCCGGATTCGACAAAGCGACCCGCGGCCTGTTCGGCGCTGTCATAGACGAAACCCTGCGTCAGAAAGATCGCCTCGGCCATTTCGCCATACTGGCTGCGGCGGGTGCCGTGATGAACGGCCCTGGTGCGGGGGCGAAACGCGTCCTGGCTCATGATCGTGCTGCCTTTCGATGTCCTCGACGGGGTTAAACCCGCGCGCGGACGATCGCAAGACAAAGGCCCACCAGAGAGCCCGTGCACCCGACAGTTGACCATAAGGACAAGTTGTTCTCCCACCGGATTTGCTGCATTTGCTCAATCACCGTCCGGCGGGTTTGCGGATGGTAGCGTGGGACCGGTTGGTGTTGTCCGTCCCCTTCGGCCCTGTCGGCCGGATCGGGGGAGGATCGTTTGACGAGTATGGTTCGCGCGTCCCTGCAAGATGTGTTTGTGACCCGTGTGCTGTTACCAGCAGGGGAAGGGGAGCTCCGGGGGCGAAGACCGCCCCCGGTTCAAATCCGCCTACAGGTAATCCCCGCGCTGCAAGCCGTATTTGGCCATCTTCTCGTTCAGCGTCCGGCGCGGCAGGCACAATTCGTCCATCACCCCGGCGATGCTGCCCTTGTGGCGGCGCATGGTATTGTCGATCAGCATCTTCTCGAAACTTTCGACATATTCCTTCAGCGGCTTGCCCTCGGTCGTGGTCGCCTGCTGCGTATCCTCGCCATCGGCCATCAGCAGCGAGGCGATGGATCCCGACCCGCGCCGGTTCTGCAGCACCGCCCGTTCGGCCACGTTGATCAGCTGGCGGATATTCCCGGGCCACGGCGCCTGCAGCAATTGCGCGGCTTCCTGGGCGCTGACCTGCGGCGGCTCGCAGCCGTATTCCTCGCTGAACTGTTCGGTCATGCGGGTAAAAAGCTGCAAGATGTCCTCGCCGCGCGCGCGCAGCGGCGGCAGCGCGATCTTCAGCGCCGACAGGCGATAGAACAGGTCGGGACGTAACGAATCCTCGGCCTTGCGGCCCTCGCCTCGGGCGTTCGAGATGGCGATGATGCGGGTCTCGGCCGGCGTTCCCTGTTCGCTGATGAATGCCAGCAGGCGGGCTTGCAACCCTTCGGACAGCGCCTCGACATCCTCGAGGCACAGGGTGCCGCCGCGCGCTTCCTCGACCGCCGGCAGGCCGTCCTCCATCGGACCGAACAGCCGCGCGGCCAACGCCTCGTCGTTATAGGCGGCGCAGGAGACGGGAACGAATTTCTTCGTTGCGCGCGGACCCACCGCGTGCAGGGCATGGGCGACCAGCGTCTTGCCGGTTCCGGTCTCGCCGTCGATCAGGACGTGCCCATCCGCCTGCCCCAGATCCAGGATATCCTCGCGCAGGCGTTCCATGACCGGGCTGGATCCGATCAGCTTGGACATGACCTGCTGGCCCTCCGACAGGTCGCGGCGCAGGGCGCGGTTGTCCAGCGTCATCCGCCGCGCCTGAGTGGCCTTCTTGGCCAGCTGCGTCATCTTGTCGGGATTGAACGGCTTTTCCATGAAGTCCATGGCGCCCAACCGCATCGCCTCGACCGCCATCGGCACATCGCCGTGGCCGGTGATCAGGATCACGGGCAGCGCCGAGTCCAGCCCCATCAGCCGCTTCAGGAACGCGATCCCGTCCATGCCGGGCATGCGGATATCGGACACGACAACGCCCGGCCAGTCCGCCCCGATGACCTTCAGGGCATCTTCGGCACTGGCATAGGTTTCGGTGTCGAATCCCGACAGGACCAGCCACTGGCTGATCGATTCCCGCATGTCGGGTTCGTCGTCAACAATCGCAATCTTCAGCTTGCGGGACATCGGGCATCCTCTCTCTTTGTTCTTATTCGGCGGCCATCGCCTCGCGCGATCGTCCGGGCCGGTGCAGGGGCAACTCGACCTGAAAGACGGCGCCGCCCCCGGTTTCGTTATGTGCGGTCAGGCGCCCCCCGAAATCCGCCACGATGGTAGAGGAAATCGCAAGGCCCAATCCGGTTCCTTCACCGGGCTTCTTCGTCGTCCAGAACGGTTCGAACAGCTTTTCCAGGTCGGAAACACCCGGTCCGTTGTCACGCACGGACACATAGGCGTGAGAGCCGCTCTCGACCGAGATGTCGATCTGCGCCTCGCGGCGGTCCCTGACCGCATCGATCGCGTTCCGCAGCAGGTTGATGATGACCTGTTCCAGCCGGATACGGTCGGCCAGCACCATCACGCGGCCGCGCGGCAGGTTGCGATTGACGCGGATCGTGCGCGCGCGAAGCTGAGGTTCCATCATCGTCAGCGCACTGCTGACCGCGGCGCGCAGATCGACCGGCTCGACCGCCTCGCCGCCCTTGCGGGCGTAGGATTTCAGCTGCCGGGTGATCGCGCCCATCCGCTCGATCAGATCGTCGATGCGCTGGAAGCTGGACAATGCCTCTTCGCCGCGGCCGCGTTGCAGCAGCAGCCGCGCGCCGGCCAGATAGGTCTTCATCGCGGCCAGCGGCTGGTTCAGTTCGTGGCTGACACCGGCCGACATCTCGCCCAGAGCCGCCAGTTTCGAACTTTGCTGGACCGTCTGCTCGGCCACCCGCAGCTCTTTCTGAACCCGTTCGCGTTCCGCGATCTCTCGGGTCAGGCGCAGGTTCAGGGCCCGCAGATCGGCCGATTCGCGCATATAGGCGGCCGATTGCCGCCGCGCCCGACGCGACAGGACGTAGAAGGTGCCCGCCAGCAGGATCGCAAAACCCATGATTTCCAGCGCGAGGACGGCGTTCACACGCTCGCGGATCGAAACATAGGTGGTGAAGCTGACCATCCGCCAGCCCCGGAACGGGATCCGCGATTCGTTGCGCATCACGGCGCGGCCCTGAAGATAGGCGTCGGCGGGGGGGCTGGTCCAGTCGGCCGTGACCTGGAATGCCCGCTGGATCGCTGACGGCGCCGATCGCACCGCCAGCGCCTCGGGCATGGTCAGCCCGCGCCAGCGCGGCTCGGTCGCCAGGATGATCGTGCCTTCGCTGTCGGTCACCGCAACGGCGTCCGAGATCCCCGCCCAGGACCGTTCCAGCCGGGTCAGATCCGCGCCCACCACGATCACGCCCAGCGTCTTGCCATCGGCCACCACCGCGCGCGAATAGGTGAATTCGAAGGCACCGGACCCCTGATTCGAGACCGTGAAGACCGTGTCGCGCGAGCGCAGCGCCTCGACATAATAAGGTGCCAGTGCGTTGTTGCTGCCAAGCTGATAGCGGTCGGTCGAGCCGACCGTGCGCCCGGAAGCGTCCAGAAGCCGGATCGAGGCCGCGCCGATTTCCTTCTGCGCCTCGATCAGCCGTGCCGAGGTCATCGAGAATTCGTTGCCCTGCAGCGACTGGATCAGCGTGGGGTCGCGCGCCAGCAGCAGCGGAACCACCTGATTGCGCTGCAATTCCGACATCAGATTGCCGGTATACAACGCCAGCCGCAATTCCGATCGGACACGGGTATTTTCGGAAAACCGCTCGGTCAGCCAGGTGTTGGTTGTCCAGATGGAAGCCAGCGCCGTCAGGAAGATCAGCGCGATGGCCAGGCGCAGCCACCACGGATTGGCGGGCTGGGGCCGGCCCGCGCGCGCGCCTTCGTCCAAGGCGCCGCTGTCCTGATCCTCGGTCACGGGTTCATCCGGCGAAAATCCTGTAATCGTCGCAATCTAGGCCCAGAAGGACGATCGCTCAAGTCAGGCGTGAACCAGATGGTCCACCAGCGACCGGAACAGCACCGCGCCATCGGTGCCGCCCAGATCGGGATCGGCGGCGCGTTCGGGATGTGGCATCAGCCCCAGAACGCGGCGGTTTTCCGACAGGATCCCCGCAATATCGGCGATCGAACCATTGATGCCCGGCGCATAGGTGAATGCGATCCGGTCCTGGTCGCGCAGTTCGGCCAGCCCGTTGTCGGTGATCTGATAATTGCCGTCGTGATGGGCCACGGGAATGGTGATCTGCTGTCCGGCGGCATAGCCGGCTGTGAAGGCGCTGGCGGTCGTGGCCACGTTCAGCCGCGCCGGATTGCACAGAAAGGTCAGCCCCCGATTGCGCATCAACGCGCCAGGAAGAAGCCCGAGTTCGGTCAGCACCTGAAAGCCGTTGCAGATGCCCAGCACGAAGCCACCCCTTCGGGCGTGGTCGCGAAGCGGCGCGGCGATGGGCGAATGCGCGGCGATGGCTCCGCAGCGCAGGTAGTCGCCATAGGAAAACCCACCCGGCACGCCGACCAGATCGGTGCCTTCGGGCAACGAATCGTCCTTGTGCCAGACCCGTTCCACGCGGGCCCCGGCGCGTTCCAGTGCGATGGCCAGATCGCGGTCGCAATTGGATCCGGGAAAGGTGATGATCGCGGCTTTCATGACGGGCTCCGGAGGGCGGGACGAGACGGGAATGTCCTTGCTGCGCAGGCGATAGCGGATTTCGTCGCCGTTGGAAAGCGGGCCGCTGTCCGCGCCCGCTATGCGCGGCGGGCGGCGGTGGCTGGCCGCGCGGCCCTGCCCCAGCCGATGCGCTGCCACAGACGTTCGTAGCCCGTGTAGAGAACGATTCCCAACGCCGCGTTGATCAGAGCGATAGACCCGCCGGCGCTGGCCGAACCGGTCACCAAAAGGCCCACCACCGTCATCACGACCAGCCCCAGCATCTGCCAGAGAACGGCCTTGGTCAGGGATCGGCGACGGGTTTCCATGTCCTGCTCCTTCTGTTCGGGATTGCGACAGGGCTATCATCCGGCCGACCCGCACAGAATTCCGAACATTGTTAGCATAAAGGCGCAAAGCGTGATAATTGTCACCACATGAAGAATCTTGTGGACAGGCGCGATCTTGCGCGGCAATTGCGGCGCAGGCTTTCGCGGATCATGGCAGAGACCGGCGAAACGCAGTCAGGTCTGGCCCGTGCGATCGGCGTGGATCGGTCGACCGTGTCGCAATTTCTTGCGGATGAGGGCGGGCGGATGCCCGGCGCGCATCTGGTTGCCTCGGCCGCGCGGCATTTCGGGATCAGCACGGACTGGCTGCTGGGTCTCAGCGAACATCAGCAGATGGCAACCGATCTGGTCGATGCCTCGTTGCAGGTGACGGCGGCCACGCGGGCGCTGATCGACGATCAGCTTTACCAATGGCATCAGCAGGCCGCGGGCTACAAGATCCGCCACGTGCCCACTGGCCTTCCCGACATGCTGAAAACCCATGAAATGCTGCGATGGGAATATGCCCGACACCGGACCCGCAGCACGGAACAGGCGATCGAGGCAAGCGAAAGGCGGCTGGACTGGATGCGGCAGACCGCATCGGACCTGGAGATCGCCATGCCGCGGCAAGAACTCGAGGCGCTGGCGCGGGGCGAAGGCTATTACGACGATCTGCCCGGCGCCCTGCGCGATGCCCAGCTTGACCATGTGCATGAGGTGACCGAACAGCTCTATCCCTCGCTGCGGGTCTGTCTTTTCGATGCGCGGGAATTGTTCTCGGCGCCGCTGACGGTGTTCGGGCCGCTGATGGCCGCCATCTACATCGGTCAGAATTACCTGGTTTTCCGGGACAGCGACCGGGTCCGCATCCTGACGACGCATTTCGACCAGCTCGTGCGTCACGCAGAAACAGGCGCGCGCGACCTGCCCGCTTTGCTGACGGGCCTGCGCGAAGCGAAAGGCCGCGCGGAATAATCCGCGCGGCCTTGCGAAGTCGGCACCCCCGCGCCCGGAACGATCGGCGGGATCAGATGGCGCGTGCGGTCAGGCGAGCGCCTTGTTCAGGTATTCATCCACCTTTTCCAGATAGCCCATCGTGGTCAACCATTCCTGATCCGGCCCGACCAGCAGCGCCAGATCCTTGGTCATGAATCCATCCTCGACCGTCTGCACGGTGACCTTCTCCAGCGTCGTGGCGAAGTTCAGCAATGCATCATTGCCGTCCAGCTTGGCACGGTGCTTCAACCCGCCCGTCCAGGCAAAGATCGATGCGATCGAGTTGGTCGAGGTCGCCTTGCCCTGCTGGTGCTGACGGTAATGTCGCGTGACGGTGCCGTGGGCGGCCTCGGATTCGACGATCTTGCCGTCGGGCGTCATCAGCACGCTGGTCATCAGCCCCAGGCTGCCAAATCCCTGCGCAACCGTGTCCGACTGCACGTCACCGTCGTAATTCTTGCAGGCCCAGACATAGCCGCCCGACCACTTCATCGCGCTGGCCACCATGTCGTCGATCAGCCGGTGTTCGTAGGTGATGCCGGCCTTCTTGAAGCGATCTTCGAATTCCTCCTCATAGACCTTCTGGAACAGATCCTTGAAGCGACCGTCATAGGCTTTCAGGATCGTGTTCTTGGTCGACAGATAAACCGGCAAGCCGCGGTTCAGACCGTAGTTCATGCTGGCGCGGGCGAAGTCGAGGATCGAATCGTCGAGGTTGTACATCGCCATCGCGACGCCGGAACCGGGCGACTGGAACACCTCGTGCTCGATCGTCTCGCCGTCGTCGCCGACGAACTTGATGGTCAGCTTGCCCTTGCCGGGAAAGCGGAAATCGGTGGCGCGATACTGGTCGCCGAAGGCGTGGCGACCGACGATGATCGGCTGGGTCCAGCCCGGTACAAGCCGCGGCACATTCTTGCAGATGATCGGTTCGCGAAAGATCACGCCGCCCAGGATGTTGCGGATCGTGCCGTT
>NZ_DHXG01000082.1:9965-19095 GCF_002413585.1 Paracoccus sp. UBA5162 | reverse complement strand
TTGCGGATCGTGCCGTTCGGGCTGCGCCACATCTTCTTGAGGCCGAATTCCTCGACGCGCGCCTCATCCGGGGTGATCGTGGCACATTTGACGCCGGCGCCGTGCTTCTTGATCGCCTCGGCCGCGTCCACGGTGATCTGATCGTCGGTGCGGTCGCGTTCCTCGATGCCCAGATCGTAATATTTCAGGTCGATATCCAGATAGGGCAGGATCAGTTTCTGCTTGATGAAATCCCAGATGATGCGGGTCATCTCGTCGCCATCAAGCTCGACGACGGGGTTCTCTACCTTGATTTTCGACATGATGCCCCCTTTGGCGTTGGATTCGGATTGCCGCGGTCATACCCCGTCCGGTCGCGAAAGGAAAGAATGTATGCGACTGTATGCAATCAGCGTTCCGCGGGCGTTATTTTTAGGTTAACAACCTGATTTTAATAAATTTTCAAACTCAATCCCCATGCGTTTCCAGGTCGGACGTGATAGCCATCGTCGAGTTTTCAGCGTGGATGGTTTCAAAATGATCGAATACCCGACCTACAACATGATCCATCTGGGCCAGTTCGCGGACATCGATCCTGACGAACGCAGCTTTGCCTCGGAAAAAGCGACACGGATCTTTGCCGGGAAATCCTTCGGCAGCGCCGAGGATCCGCTTTACGGCAAGCTGACCGCCGTCACGATGCAGGACGACAACGGCGATGGTCAGTTGCTGACGAACAACTGGCGGGGCGAGCAGGAAAAGATCAGCTATTCGCTGAACGGAACGCAAACCGCCTCGCACGAGATCGATGGCGCCTTCACCGCCACCGAGGTCGCGATCACCCGCCTATTGCCCGATGGCCGGACCGATACGGTCAAAAGCATGGTCCGCATCTTCCAGGACACATCGGGCAACGTCTTCATGATTCCGCCGCCGGTGCAGGACAGCACGCAGGCCGAGGTCGCGGCCGTGACCACCTATCCCATCGTCTCGATCGCGCTGCCGCGGGCGCAGGATTTCAACGTCAATTACAATGCGGCCTATGCCGGGCGCCATGACATGGCCTCGTTCGCGACCGTCACCCCGCCCTGCTTTACCCTGGGCACGATGATCCTCACCGATCGGGGCGAACGGGCTGTCGAGGATCTGGTGCCGGGCGATCTGGTCTGGACCCGCGATCACGGCTTGCAGCCGATCCGCTGGGTCGGACGGCGCCGACTGGATCCGCCGGCGCTGGCGGCGATGCAGCGGATGCGCCCCATCCGCATCCGCGTGGGCGCCCTGGGCGACGGCCTGCCACGTCACGATCTGGTCGTGTCGCCCCAGCACCGGGTTCTGGTCCGCTCACCCATCGCGCAGCGCATGTTCGGCGCATCCGAATTGCTGGTTGCGGCCAAGCAGATGACCGAGATGCCTGGCATCGAGCCGGCCGCGGATCTGGATGAGGTGACCTATCTGCATCTGATGTTCGACCAGCACGAAATCGTGCTGTCGAACGGGGCCGAGACCGAATCACTCTATCCCGGCCCGCAGGCGCTGCTGTCTCTGGGACCGGTCGCCGAGGAAATCTTTACCCTGTTTCCGGATTTGCGCGATCGCAGCGACGCCTTTCCCGCGGCGCGGCCCTTTGCCACCGGCAAGCGTGCACGCCACCTGGTCGATCGCCACAACGCCAATGCCCGCCCGCTGGTGGTCTGAGTGGCTCAGCCGAACCATCCCTTGATCTCGCCATGCAGCCATGACCAAAGGCCGGGTGCCCCGGCGGCAATCCTGGTTCCGACCCGGGTTTCGATATCGCCCAGCGTGACGGCATATTCGCGCCAGCCGTTTCCGCCCGAGCGCAGGTTCTGCACGGCCGGCTGACAGCGATCCAGGGCCTTTGCGAAAACCGCGTCCGGTGTCGCCGCGGCCTCGAACTCGGTCCACAGCGCCAGCAATTCGGCGGCCTGATCCTGCGGCAGAAGTCCGAAAATGCGGCGCGCGGCGCGGGCTTCGGCCGCCTGAATCCGGGGCGATCCGTGGGCCTGACCCTGGGCCGAATGCAGCGGCACGTCGCCCACATCAATCTCGACCAGATCATGAATCAGCAGCATCCGGATCACCCGGCCGATATCGACCGCGCCCTTGGCAAGATCGGCCAGGACCAGCGCGTAAAGCGCCACGTGCCAGCTGTGTTCGCCGCTGTTCTCGCGCCGCGACCCGTCGATCAGCGTATTGGCCCGATAGACCGATTTCAGCCGATCGGCCTCGGCCAGAAAGGCCAGCCGCCGTGCCAGATCGCCGTCGGGCACGGCGCGGCCCCGCATCAGGGCTTCGGCGGCCGCAGCCGCCTCGGGCCAGTCCTGCCGCAATCGCCTGGCGCGGCCGCCATTCAAGTTGGCCTGTACGATCCGGACGTGATCGGGCCGCGGCGTGGCAGCAGAGACGACCTGAAACAACGGATTGGCGTGATCCATGCGCTTGGCAAAGTTCGCGTCGGACGAGGCGGCCGCCTCGAATTCGGCCCAGATTCCGCGCAAATCGCCTGAATCGCCTGCAAGCCCGAAAATGCGGTCGGCCGCCCTGGCTTCGGCCCGGGCAAGGGCCGCGGCATCGTGATCCAGATGGATCGGTTGATCGCCTGCATCGATCTCGACCAGGTCGTGCAGCAGCAGCATGGCGATGGCGCGGTCCGATCCGCCGAACACCATCGCCCACAGCGCGGCGTGCCAGGAATGTTCGGCGCTGTTCTCGGACCGCGACAGATCCATCAGCACATTCGCGCGGCGGACCGTTTTCAGCCGATCCGCCTCGCACAGAAAGGCGATCTGGCGGGCGATACGATCCGACACGGCCGTCTCAGCGGCTGCTTTCGGTCAGGCGCCGGCGGACATAGTTCTGCACCAGCCCGATCATCGGATTCATATGCGTCTCGTCGTCGCGGAAAAAGTGGTCAGCGCCCTCGATTTCCTCGTGGGTGATGGTGATCCCCTTCTGTTCGCGCAACTTGCCGACCAGTGTGTGGGTGTCCTTGGGCGGCGCCACCCGGTCGGCGGTGCCATTGACGATCAGCCCCGACGAGGGACAGGGCGCGAGAAAGCTGAAATCATACATGTTCGCGGGCGGAGAGACGCTGATGAAGCCGGTGATCTCGGGGCGTCGCATCAAAAGCTGCATCCCGATCCAGGCGCCGAAACTGAACCCCGCCACCCAGCAATGCTTGGAATTCGGGTTCATCGCCTGCAGGTAGTCCAGCGCCGAGGCGGCATCGGACAATTCGCCGATCCCCTGATCGAATTCGCCCTGACTACGCCCGACGCCGCGGAAATTGAACCGCATCACGGTGAAGCCCATGTTATGGAACGCATAATGCAGGTTGTAAACCACGCGGTTGTTCATCGTGCCGCCGTATTGGGGATGCGGATGCAGGACGATGGCGATGGGGGCGTCGGGCTTGCCCGGCTGCGGGTGATAGCGGCCCTCGAGGCGGCCTTCGGGGCCGGGAAAAATCAGCTCTGGCATCGTCGTCCTTCACGAACTTGGTGGTTCCTTGACGCCTTCGCGTCCGGCTTCTAGACCGTATCATCTGGGAAGCCGGCACCGATTGCGCAAGAAACGGGCCTCGGCGGCATAACGCAGCCGTGCGACACCCGTCAATGCGGCGTGCACGGCGAGGGGAGAGCGGGCGATGAAACTGTCGACCAAGGGGCGCTATGCCATCATTGCGCTGACCGATCTGGCGATCGCGCGCCAGGACGAGATGACTTCGCTGGCCGAGATTTCGAAACGCCAGGACATCTCGCTGCCCTATCTGGAACAGCTTTTCGTGCGGCTGCGACGCGCGGGTCTGGTGACCTCGGTGCGCGGCCCCGGCGGCGGGTATCGCCTTGCCCGCGCGGCCGAAACGATCCGCATCGCCGAGGTGCTGGAGGCGGTCGACGAAACCGTCAGCGCCATGCATGTCGGGGCCGGGGCCTCGGGCGGGGTGTCGGGATCGCGGGCGCAAACGCTGTCGAACCGGCTGTGGGAAAGCCTGTCGGCGCATGTCTATGTCTTCCTGCACAATCACACGCTGGGCGACGTGGCCAAGAACCAGCTGCTTCCCTGCCCCGCCTTACCGCAGATCCTGAACGTCGTGGATGAATGACAGGAGGCAGCCGGTCGGCGGCAAGATTTCAAGGCAGGTCTCGCCAGATGCAACCAGCGGCGAAGCACTTGATCTGATGAAAGATGGTGGGCGACCCTGGAATCGAACCAGGCATGGGTCTCCCCGGCGGAGTTACAGTCCGCTGCCGCACCTTGCAGCACGTCGCCCGCCGACAGCCTTCGGCGTGGGGGCGTGATTAGCCGCGACGCCCAAGGCCGTCAAGCGGATTTCCCGCCCTCATCGGCCGGGGCTTGCACAGCCCTTCCGGGACGCGCAAGAGGACAGCATGCGAAAGGATCCGCAGATGGCCGACAGACCCGGAAAACCCAGAAAGCCCGCATGGGTGATTGACAAGGAACGCACCCGCCGCGCGGCGGCGGCCGAGACGGTCTGGCTGTTCGGCCTGCACGCGGTCCGCGACGCGCTGGCCAATCCGGCGCGGGAAAAACTGCGTCTGGTGGCCACGCGCAACGCCGTGGACCGGCTGGGCGATCTGTCCGGCATGACGCCCGAAATCACCGATCCGCGCGTCTTCGCCAAGACCGTGCCGCTGTCCCCCGATAGCGTCCATCAAGGTGCCGCGCTGGAGGTGAAGCCGCTGAAATGGGGCAGTCTCAGCGAAGTCGCGCTGCGCCAGGCACCGGGCGAGGCGCGCCCCCTGCTGGTGGCGTTGGACCGGGTCAGCGACCCGCACAATATCGGCGCGGTCCTGCGTTCGGCCGAGGTGTTCGGCGCCCGCGCGGTGATCGCGCCCGCCCGTCATTCCGCGCCCGAGACCGGCGCGCTGGCCAAGACCGCCTCGGGCGCGCTGGAACGGCAGCCCTATCTGCGGGTGCCGAACCTGGCCGAGGCGCTGTCGCAGCTGAAGGCGATGGGCTTCGTGCTGATCGGTCTGGATGGCAGCGGCAGCCGGCCCCTGCCCGATCTGCTGAGCGATCTGGACGGCCGCGCGATCTGTCTGGTTCTGGGGGCCGAGGGGCCGGGAATGCGCGATCTGACCACCAGAAGCTGCGATCACGTGGCGCGAATTCCCTTTGCCGCCGATTTCGGGTCGCTGAACGTGTCGAACGCGGCCGCCGTGGCGCTGTATGCGGCGGCACAACGCTGACTTCACTTCCCTGCGACGATTTGCGTGTGGGCGTTGAGAATCGCCGCCGTCCCTGCCAATGAGGACGGGTCCCCAATATTCGTCCGGCCACATGAAACCCCTGATCCTGTCGCTTCTGCTCGTTTTCGCTTCGGTCATTCCGGCCGCCGCGCAGATCTGGGCGCTTGGCGGATACGATGTGGTCAGCTACCAGAAATCGGGGCGGCCGATCCCTGGCCGGACCGATATCGCGACGATGTGGCAGGGCAAGATCTGGCATTTCGCCACCGAAGAGAACCGTGCCCGGTTCGAAGCGGATCCGCGATCCTATGCGCCCGGTTTCGGCGGCCTCTGCCCTGTCTCGCTGGCCGAGGGCACAAAGCAGAAGGGCGATCCGCGCTATTTCGTCATCATCGGCAAGCGGTTGTATCTCTTGCGCTCAGCGGCGGCCGAAAGGCAGCTTCTGTCGGCGCCGCGCGAGGTCATCATGCAGGCCCGGGAAACGCTGTCGCGGATGCGATGATGCACGCAACGCCCTGTTCGCGGGCCGTCACGCATTGCGGAAACGCGAATCACGAATTCGCGAAAGGGGTGGAACTTTTCGCCGCAGATCCCCATTTGTCTGTCAGAACATGGCCCCGGAACGGTCATGTTCGGATCACTGTCCCTCGTTCCGCGACTAGCGCCCGGCCAGAATTCTGGACCGGGCGCCTTTTCTATGCAATGGGTCTACGACCTGCGGTTGAGGAAGGAGGCTCGCCATGGATATCGACCTGGACGACGACAGGGATATTTCCCGGATCGCCCATGACGCGAAGGTCATCGCCGTCGTCGGCCTGTCGGCCGATGAAACCCGGCCAAGCTGGGGCGTCGCACGCTATTTGCAGGCACAGGGTTTCCGGATCATCCCGGTCAATCCCGGCAATGCCGGAGAGGAAATTCTGGGCGAAACCGTCTATGCCAGCCTGTCCGAAATTCCGCCCGACGCGCGGGTGGACATGGTGGACATCTTTCGCCGTTCCTCGGCCGTGCCCGACATCGTGAACGAGGCGCTGGCGGTGCTGCCCGAGCTCAGGGTGATCTGGACGCAGCTTGGCGTACGCCATGACGGAGCCGCCGATCAGGCCCGGTCGCGGGGCATCACGGTGGTGCAGGACCGCTGCCCGAAGATCGAATTTCCGCGCCACCTGTAAAGCATCAGGGTGCGGCCTCGAATGATTGAAGGCCCCGGCGTGACCGGGGCCTTCTCATTGTCTGTGGCGGCGATCACTCGGCCTGGGCGGTCTGCAACAGATCGGTGATGCGGCGCACCGACGCGCGGCGGTTCGCGCGAATATCGCCCTCGGCCCGGACTTTCAGATATTGCTCGCCATAGCCCTGCACGACGAGATTTTCGGGCGGCACATCGAAATATTCCGTCAGTGCCAGGGCGACCGATTCGGCGCGCCGGTCCGACAGCGCCAGGTTCATCGGATCCGAGCCGACGGTATCGGTATATCCCTCGACCATGAAGATCTCGCGCGGGTTCTTGGCGACGGCCTCCTGGATGACATTGCCCAGCGTCGACAATTGCCGCGCCTGGTCGGGCTTGATCGCGGCAGAGCCGGTGTCGAAGGTGATCGCGTCAAGATCGACCGGCGCGACCAGTGCGCGAACCTCGGGAATGTTGCGGATCTGGCTCAGCGTGAAGCGGCGGTCCACATTCGCCTCTTGCTGCAGGGCAGCGCGCAGCGCCGCCTCGTCCATCTGCGTCTCGGGCTGGGTGACGGGCTGGGCCGGCGCCGGCAAGGCCGCGATGTTGACGGGCGCCACCGTCCTGGTGTCGTCGATCAGCCGCGTCGAGCGGCCGTCGGGCGAGATCAGTGTCCTGCGCAGCACCCGCAGATCGGCGTCGCGGATGGTGACGACCTTGCTGCCATCCGGGCGCGTCACGATGGTTCGCGACGAGCCATCGTCGAAATTCTCGGTCGTGATGTCGGATCCGGGCTGGCGCAGCAGCGCCACCTCGTCCTTGATGACCTCTTGCGAGCCATCGGCACGGGTGACGACGACACGGTCGGGCGAGCTGAGCGCCACCTGACGGTTGTTGTTCAGATAGGATCCGACCGCCAGCGCGCCCAGTCCCAGCACCAGAGCCCTGGTCAGATCGTTGTTGTCATTGCCGTCCTTCTTCGCCGCTTGACGGTTGCCGTCTTTCTGCTGCAGCGCATTGAGCAGCGAAGTCTGGAAATCCTGCGACGATTGGCGCGAGTTGTCGCGCGTTACCTTGTCGCGCGTCACCTGACCGGTCAGCCCGTCCAGCAGGGCCTTTGCATCCGAGGCTTTCGTCTCGCGCGCGGCCTGACGGGCGCCTTCGGTCTCGCGGTTGCCTTCCTCGGCCACGCGCCGGACCAGATCGCCCTTGTCATTGGCGCGGAACATTTGCGAATCTGCGGGCGCAAGCCGCAACTGGCCATCATCCGAGCGTTCGACCAGCACGCCCTTCGGCGTGATCATCGCCTCGCGGTCGCCACAGGGATAGCTTCCTCCCGAAAGGCATTTCAGATCGCCATCGCGCAGTCCGCCATCGATCTCGGATGCCAGGACGGCGCCCAGGCCGGGCATGGTGCCGGTGCGCTTGCGCGCCACCTCACCCCTGGCCAGCACCAGCCGCCGGCCAGCATCGGCCTCACGACGCTGCCTGGACTTGGCGTCGGTGATCGCCTTGCCCAGCGTGCCCTGGCCCTGGTCTTTGCGGTCGTCGCGCTCACGGGCACGGTCTGCCTTGTTCTCGTCCCTGACGGCTTCGGCACGGCCCTTGGCGCGGTCGCCATCGTTCCGTTTCTTGTCCTTCGCCGCCCGATCCTGGCGGTCATCCTTGCCGCGCGGCCGCTGTTCCTGCCTGGCGCGATCAGCCTGCGCGGGGCGCTTGGCGTCCTCGGCCTTGCGCGCGGCGGCCTTTTCCTTCGGGCGGGTGCCATCCTTGGCGCGATCGGCCTTGGCGGGTCGCTTGTCTTCCTTGGCCTTGGCCTTGGCCGACCCGGACGCGGCATCTTTCTTCTTGCCGTTTTCCGCCTTGGTCTTGTCAGGCTTCTTTTCGTCGCGCGACTTTTTCTGCGCCTCGGCCTGCTTTTCCTTCTGCGCCCTTTCCCGGGCCTGTTTCTGCTTTTCCGCCTCGATCAGCTTCTTCAGCGTGCCTTCATCCTGCGGCGACACATCGTTTCCTTGCCCTTGCGCCTGCGCCACCCTGTAGGATGGGTTCGGCTGGACGGCTGTTTCGGCGATTGCCGCGCCTGAGGCGAAGATAGACAGGCAGGCGGCTATCGCCGTCGTGTTATGTATGATTCGGCGCATGGCGCAACATCCTCCGTCGGTGTTTCCCGGTTACCGCAATAACAGAGGTTTTTCCGACCGGTTCCAACATGCGCGTGAACCCTTTCGTGATGTGGCGCCATTGCCAGCCTTTCATCCCGCAGGCTAGAGATCGGTCAGGCAGATGCAGGAGAAGACGCGATGGCAGCCAAGGATAGCCCGGTTCCGGTCCGGTTCGACTGGGAAGATCCGTTCCGGCTGGAGGATCAACTGAGCGAAGAGGAACGGATGCTGCGCGACGCGGCCCGGGCCTATGCCCAGGACAAGCTGCAAGGCCGCGTCATCGCCGCCTATCGTGACGAGACGACCGACCCCGACATCTTTCGCGAAATGGGAGAGATGGGGTTGCTGGGCGTCACCATCCCCGAGGAATTCGGCGGCATCGGCGCATCCTACGTGGCCTACGGGCTGATCGCGCGCGAGGTCGAGCGGGTCGATTCGGGCTATCGCAGCATGATGTCGGTGCAATCCTCGCTGGTGATGTATCCGATCCACGCCTATGGCAGCGACGCACAGCGTCGCAGATACCTGCCGAAACTGGCCTCGGGCGAATGGATCGGCTGTTTCGGCCTGACCGAACCCGATGC
>NZ_DHXG01000082.1:0-9661 GCF_002413585.1 Paracoccus sp. UBA5162 | reverse complement strand
CCTGACCGAACCCGATGCGGGCTCGGATCCGGGGGGCATGAAGACGGTCGCGAAGAAGACCGATGGCGGCTATGTGCTGTCGGGATCGAAGATGTGGATCTCGAATTCGCCCATCGCCGATGTTTTCGTCGTCTGGGCGAAATCGGACGCCCATGGCGGCAAGATCAGGGGATTCGTGCTGGACAGGGGCATGAAGGGGCTGTCGGCGCCCAGGATCGGCGGCAAGCTGTCCCTGCGCGCCTCGATCACCGGCGAAATCGTGATGGATGGCGTCGAGGTGGGCGAGGACGCGCTGCTGCCCGGCGTCGAGGGTCTGAAGGGGCCGTTCGGCTGCCTGAACCGAGCGCGCTATGGCATATCCTGGGGGGTGATGGGCGCGGCCGAGTTCTGCCTTCACGCGGCGCGCCAATACGGGCTGGACCGTCGGCAATTCGGCAAGCCGCTGGCGCAGACGCAACTGCACCAGTTGAAACTGGCCAACATGATGACCGAGATTTCCCTGGGCCTGCAAGCCAGCCTGCGCGTCGGCCGGCTGCTGGATCAGGCGCAGGCCGCCCCCGAGATGATCTCGATCGTCAAGCGCAACAATTGCGGCAAGGCGCTGGAGATTGCGCGGTGGTCGCGCGACATGCATGGCGGCAACGGGATTTCCGAGGAATATCAGGTCATGCGACACATGGCGAACCTGGAAACGGTGAACACCTACGAGGGCACGCACGACATCCACGCGCTGATCCTTGGCCGCGCGATCACCGGGTTGCAGGCGTTCTTCTGATCCGCGTCCCGCGACGGCCGGGGGACATTCTGTCCCCCGGCCCCCCTTGAGGGTATTTGAGCAACAGAGACGCCGCGGAGGCTGCCCCTCAGACACCGTCGCCGACAAAGGCCTTTTCGACCACGAATTCCTTCGGTTCGGAATTGGCGCCCTCGTGCAGGCCGAAGCCTTCCAGCACCGCCTTCACATCGACGTTGAAGGCCAGGCTGCCACAGATCATCGCGCGATCCGTTCCGGGCGAGATCGGCGGCAGGTTCAGATCCTCGAAGACCTTCCCCGAGGTGATGTTGTCGGTGATCCGGCCCATCCGCGGCGATTCCGCGCGGGTGGTCGTGGGGTAGTAAAGCAGTCGATCGGCGAAATCCTCGCCGTAGATTTCGCCCAGAAGCGGATCATTCCTCAGGTCCCCGACCAGCTCGCGGCCATAGGTCAGTTCCTCCGCCGTGCGGCAGGTATGCATCATCACGACCTGCTCGTAGCGCTCGTAGGTTTCGGGATCGCGCATCAGCGAGGCAAAGGGCGCGACGCCGGTGCCGGTGGCCAGAAACCACAGCCGTCTGCCCGGCAGCAATGCGTCGAGGACCAGCGTCCCCACGGGTTTCGGCCGCAGGATGATCTGATCGCCGGGCCGGATATGTTGCAGCCGCGAAGTCAGCGGGCCGTCGGGCACCTTGATGGAATAGAATTCCAGTTCGTCATCCCAGTTGGGCGAGGCGATGGAATAGGCCCGCAGGATCGGCTTGCCGTTATCGCCCGGAAGCCCGATCATCACGAATTCGCCCGAGCGGAAGCGCAGGCTGGCGGGCCGCGTCACGCGGAACGAGAAAAGGCTGTCCGTCCAGTGTTTCACGGCGGTCACGGTCTGCGCGTCGGCAAGCGTCTTGGCAGGTTTCGGGGCAGCATCGGCCACGGTCAGGTCCAGCGTCATGTCTTCTTTCCTGAATGTCTTAAGGGATTTGGCGTCGCGCCGAAAGGCCGGATCAGCCTGCAAGGCGCGCGCGGTGGTCCCAGTCCTTCCAATCGGCGCGGGCCAGCCATTGTTGGGCCGGCTGGCGGGCTGCGATGTCCGGGGCGATCTGCACCTCGTCAAAGCCCACGCGACGGGCCATGGCGTATTGATCCGCGATCAGGCGGCCGGTCGCACGCAGACGCCCGGTGAACCCTATCTCGCGCAGACGGCGACCCAGCGAGAAGCCGCGCCCATCCGAGAATGTCGGAAAATCGACGGCGATCACGGCCCGATGCAGATGATCGACCAGTTCCTCGGGCGTGGTGTCGGGTGCCAGCGTCACCTCGGCGGCGATGTCCAGCGGGTGAAAGCCGTCATCGCGGACGAGGATTTGTTCGCTGTTCAACTGCTCGGTCATGCCGAAACCTTTCCGCGGACCATGCGCCCGCCAATGAAGTGAATGCCGCATTCGGATTTGTCACGGCCGCGCCAACGGCCGGCGCGGGGATCCTCGCCCGGCCCGACGGGCGAGGTGCAGGGCGCGCAACCGATGGACGGATAACCCTTCGAGACAAGCGGATGACGCGGCAGGTTGTTCTCGATCATGTAGTCCTGCACGTCTTCGGGGCGCCAATGGGCCAGCGGGTTGACGCGCAACCGCGACGGGGCCTCGGGTTCGAAAAAGTCCAGGGCGGAACGCTGACCATTCTGGAACCGCTTTCGGCCGGTGATCCATGCGTCGAAACCGGACAGCGCAGCCTCCAGCGGCAGGGACTTGCGGAAATTGCAGCAGGCATCGGGATCGACCTGGTGCAGGGTGCCGTCGGGATCGTGGCGCGCGACCTCGGCGTCGCTGGCGCCGATCACCCGCACATCGGTCAGACCCAGCCGGGCCGAAACCGCGCGCTGATAGTCCAGCGTTTCCGAAAACAGCATCTGCGTATCGATGAACAGGACGGGCAGGCCGGGCGATACGACGCTGATCATGTGCAGCAGGACCACCGATTCCGCCCCGAAGGACGAAACCAGTGCGACCCGCCCCAGATCGGGGTCGGTGACGGCACGGCGCAGAACCTCGGTCGCGGCATGGTGCCGATACCGGTCGTTCAGCCGCCCCGCACGTGTGTCGAGGCCGTGGTCAAGCATCCGCCGTCTCGGGATAGAGCGCGGCCTTGAACGGCACGGGCCCAAGGCGGCGATAGGCGTCGATGAAACGCTCGGTCTCGTCCTCGCGAAGCTCCAGATAGGCGCGCAGCAGGCGGTCGATGGCAGGCACGACCTCTTCGGCAGGAAAACCCGCGCCGGCACGCTGGCCGATGGCCGGAATGTCATAGGCATCGCCGCCCAGCGTGATCTGGTAATTCTCGACGCCCGCGCGGTCCAGTCCCAGGATGCCGATATGGCCCAGGTGGTGGTGGCCGCAGGCATTGATGCAGCCCGAGATGCGGATGTTCAGGTTGCCGATTTCGTTTTCCAGCCCGGCGGCGCGGAAATGATCCGCGATTTCCTCGGCGATGGGGATCGACCGCGCGGTGGCCAGGGTGCAGTAATCCATTCCGGGGCAGGCGATGATATCGCTGGTCAACCCGGCATTGGCCGTGGCCAGCCCGGCCTGGCGCAGGGCCAGATACAGGTCGGGCAGATCGGATTTGTGGACATGGGGCAGCGCGACGTTCTGGTCGTGCATGACCCGCAGATCGGCATGGCCAAAGCGCTCGGCCAGATCGGCCAGCAGGCGCATCTGTCCGGCCGAGGCGTCGCCCGGCGTCTGGCCCGGCGCCTTGAAGGTGACGATCGCGCTGGCATAGCCGTCGACCTTGTGAGCCTTGACGTTGGTGTCGGTCCAGCTGCGGAAGGCCGGATTTGCCTGACGCTGCGCCTCGTAGCCCGCGACCGGCGCGGTGCGGAAGGCCGGCGCGGCGAAGCGGTCGCGAAAGATCGCCAGCGCCTCGCGATCGGCGCCCAGGAAGGCCTGGCGCCGGCGCGCGAATTCCTCCTCGGTCTCGGCCCTGAACACGTCCAGCCCGCGCTCGGCCACGGTGATCTTGACCCGCGCCTTGTATTTGTTGTCGCGCCGGCCGGACAGGTTATAGGTCGCGATGATCGCCTCGATATAGGGCAACAGTTCTTCTTCCGGCAGGAAGTCGCGGATCACCTGGCCCAGAAGCGGCGTCCGGCCCAGTCCGCCGCCCACCCAGACCTCGAAACCGGTCTGGCCGTCGCGCCGGATCAACCGCAATCCGATGTCGTGAGAGGCCACGATGGCGCGATCCTTGGCGCCGCCGGAAATGGCGATCTTGAACTTGCGCGGCAGGAACTGGAATTCGGCATGGTCGGTGGACCAGCTGCGCAGCAATTCAGCATAGGGACGCGGATCGGTCACCTCGTCCGCGGCGGCGCCGGCGAAGGCGTCGGTCGTGACGTTGCGGATCGTGTTGCCCGAAGTCTGGATGGCGTGCATCCCGACCTCGGCAAGCCGGTCCAGCATGTCCGGAATCTCGACCAGCTTGGGCCAATTGAACTGGATGTTCTGGCGCGTGGTCCAGTGGCCATAGCCCTTGTCATAATCCTGCGCCAGATCGGCCAGGACCCGCATCTGGTCGGGACGGATCGTGCCGTAGGGAATCGCCACGCGCAGCATGTAGGCGTGCAATTGCAGATAGACGCCGTTCATCAGCCGCAGCGGCCTGAATTCGTCTTCGGTCAGGCTGCCATCCAGGCGGCGCACGACCTGGTCGCGGAACTGCGCCGCGCGGTGGCGGACGTAATCGGTTTCGACGGGGCGGATGTCAAACATGATTGGCTTCCGACTTTCTGGCTTGAATTCCGTGAACATAGTTGGATGGACCGGTCTGGCGGAACGCCTCGCGGAAATGCACGGGCTCGGGGCCGTTGGGGCCGCGTCTGGCCTCGACCAGATAGGGGCCGACGACCCGATCGGACTGGCCGATCGCCTTCAGCAGGGCCAGTTCGGCGATCGCCTCGTCCTCGTACAGGGTCGCCTGCGCCGGATCGGGGGACCAGCCGGCATCGCTCATCCACACGTTGTGACCTTCGCGCAGGTCGTTTGCGGTGATGACGCCTGGCCTCGCGGCGCTTGGGGTAAAGGCTTTGCTCATGGATTCGGCCCTTTCGTTTTCCTCTCACAATATAGAATTTTGTTCTGGATCTTTGCGATAGGCCGGGGAAAATAAGGACATGCTGCCAGAAGGAAGCCCAATGCCAGAAAAAACGCTTGATAAAGGCGCTTCTACCCGAACGTCCGTCCGCCTGGATGATGTGGATCGGAAAATCCTGTCCCTGCTGCAAGAGGATGCCAGCCTGCCGCTGGATCAGATTGCCGAGCGGGTGGGCGCGTCCAAGACCCCTGTCTGGAACCGGATCCGGAAGCTGCGCGAAGCGGGCGTCATCCGCGGGCAGGTGACGCTGCTGGATCCCGAGGCCCTGGGTCTGGAAGCCTGTTTCTTCGTGCTGATCCGCACCAGCGAACATGACAGGGACTGGGCCGCGCGGTTCCTGCGCGCCCTGCGCGAGCGTCCCGAAGTGATCGAGGCGCACCGGCTGGCGGGCGATATCGACTATATCCTCAAGGTGCAGGTGCGCAACGCGCGGGCCTATGACCGGTTCTATCAGTCGCTGATCGGCGAGGTGAAGATTCACAACGTGACCGCGCTGCTGTCGATGGAAGAGATCAAGACGACCACGGCCCTTCCCATCCCCTGACCGCCGGGATAGGTCTTCGCAAACGGCAAGGAAATCCATGTCCGGCATCGACACGATCTGGCACAATCCGCGATGCTCGACCTCGCATTTCATGTTGCGGGCCCTGCGTGGCGCGGGCATCTCGGTCGTGATGCGGGACGATTGCAAGCAACCCTTGTCCAAGGCCGAACTCGCGGCGGCGCTGACTGTTCTGGCTCTGGCTGCGCGCGATCCGGGATCGGGCGATCCGGCGCCGGCCATGGCCGCCAACCCGGCGGGGACCGGGCGTGCGGCTGACTTCGCGCCCGGCCGGGCCCGCCTGCACCGGCCGCAGCAAGCCGTCCTCGATCCTCTGGCTCGAGCCGCCTGATGACCGGGGCCGCGCGTGACCCGGTTCCCGCCCCTGCTTGTGCGGCGACGCCAAATCTGCTGATCGTCGCGCAGGCCGGACGGCTGGAATACGAGGCGATGATCCTGGCCGCCAGCCTGCGCCATTCGGCACCCGGCTGGACCGGCCGCCTGCTGATCGCCGAGCCGCAGCCCGAGGGCGCGTGGGAAGGCCATGAAACCCTGATCGCGCCCGAAACGCGCGAGGTGCTGGACTGGCTGGGCGCCGAAATCCTGCCCTTCACCGCCCGGCACTTCGGCGCCTCCTATCCTCATGGCAACAAGATCGAGGCGCTGAAAGTGCTGCCCGCCGGCGAGCCGTTCCTGTTTCTGGATACCGATACGCTGATCACCGGCCCGCTGGACCGCGTCGCGTTCGATTTCTCGCGCCCCTCGGCCTCGATGCGGCGCGAGGGCACATGGCCGATACCGCCGATCTACGGCCCCGGCTATCACGGTATCTGGAAATCGCTATATGACCGGTTCGGCCTGGACCTGATGCCAAGCCTCGATCTGTCGCAGCCGGACGAACATTGGGAACGCTATCTCTATTTCAACGCGGGCTGGTTCCATGGCGCGGATCCGGTCGAATTCGGCGCGCGGTTCCGCGACTGGGCGCTGGCGGTGCGCGATGAACCGGGAGACGCGCTGGCCTGCCAGAGCCTCGATCCCTGGCTGGACCAGATCGTGCTGCCGCTGGTCATCCACAGTTTCGGCGGCGGCCGTCCGGGCCCGGACCTCGCCGGGCTCGATGGCGCTGTGACCTGCCATTACCGCAACCTGCCGCTGCTTTACGCCAAGCAATCCGACACCGCTGTCGAGGTGCTGGAAGCCGCGGTCGCGCATCGCCGGATCAAGAAGCGTCTGCGCGAATGGACGCCCGCGAAACGGCTGATCTATCAGGGCAAGGGACGCGAAAAGGTGCGGACCATGTTCGACCGGCGGGCCTTGCCCACGAAGGAGCAGCCGATTCGCAACCAGTTGAGGAAGAAGGGCTGGTGGCTGGTCTGAGCCCTATTCCTCGCCCGCCCCTTCCGAGGACCGCGCCCAGATGTTCACGTCGCCGCCCGCCGACAAGTCGTCGATTCGCGCCAACTCGGCCTCGGTGAAGTCGGTGTTCTGCAACGCGCCCACGCAATCCTCGACTTGGGACGGCCGCGATGCGCCGATCAACGCGCTGGTGACGCGCCCGCCGCGCAGAACCCAGGCAACGGCCATCTGCGCCAGCGACTGCCCGCGTTCGGCCGCCAGATCATTCAGGCCGCGCAGGCGGCGGATCATGTCGTCCGACAGCCAGTCCTGCGACAGCGACTTGCCCTGCGCTGCGCGGCTGTCCTGCGGGATGCCGTTCAGATATTTCTTCGTCAGCATTCCCTGCGCCAGCGGCGTGAAGACGATGCTGCCAATGCCCAGATCGTCCAGCGTTTCCAGCAGACCGTCATTCTCGATCCAGCGGTTCAGCATGTTGTAGCTGGGCTGGTGGATCACGCAGGGGGTGCCCAGATCCTTCAGGATCGCCGCCGCCTCGGCCGTGCGCTGGCTGTTATAGCTGGAAATCCCGGCATAGAGCGCCCGGCCCGACCGCACGATATGGTCCAGCGCGCCCATGGTTTCCTCCAGCGGCGTGTCGGGATCGAAGCGGTGCGAATAGAAGATGTCGACGTAATCCAGGCCCATTCGCCTCAGCGACTGGTCGCAGGAAGCGATCAGCGACTTGCGGCTGCCCCAATCGCCATACGGGCCGTCCCACATCGGATAACCGGCCTTGGAACTGACGATCATCTGATCGCGAAGACCCGCGAAATCCTGACGCCGGATCTCGCCGAACGCCTCTTCCGCGCTTCCCGGCGGCGGCCCGTAATTGTTCGCCAGATCGAAATGGGTGATGCCCAGATCGAAAGCCTTGCGACAGATGTCGCGCTTTGTCTGATGCGGTGTGTCATGGCCGAAATTGTGCCAGAGCCCCAGGCTGATCGCGGGCAGTTTCAGACCCGAGCGCCCGCAGCGGCGATAGGTCATCCGGTCGTAGCGGTGGGAATCGGGTTGATACATCTGGTCTCTCTCCTTTGTCTTGCGGCCCGGCCGCTGCATTCCGCCCGGATCGGACCCGCGGCATCCGGACGAACGATCGCGCGGCGGGATCCGCCCGCGACCGCCAATCCGCGCCAGGGGGCGGCTCGCCTTTCGCTCATGCCCCGTCCAGCACCGCGTCGCAGCGCGCGCATACACCCGCATGGTCATGCGTCCCGACATCGGGCAGAATTTTCCAGCAACGCTGGCATTTCTCGCCCTCGGCGCGTTCGAAGACGACGCCCAGGCCGGGCGCCTCGGCCATGCGGAATGCCTCGTTCGGGGCGGGATCGGCGGTCAGGACCATATCCGAGGTGATGCAGATATCGGCGAAATGCACGGATTTCAGCGCCGCCAGCATCTCGGGATCCTCGACATGGACGACCGGGGCGGCCTCCAGACTGGCGCCGATGGTCTTGTCGGCCCGCCTGATCTCCAGCGCGGCGGTCACGACACGGCGGGCGCGGCGCAGGTGATCCCATTTCGCGGCCAGGGGCTCGTTCAGCCAATCGGCCGGCGTCACGGGGAAGTCGTGCAGATGCACGCTGTCGGCCTCGGACGGGAAGCGCGACAACCAGACATCCTCGGTCGTGAAGGGCAGGATCGGCGCCAGCCATGTCACCAGGCGATGATACAGGATGTCCAGCACCGTCCGGGCCGCACGCCGGCGAATGCTGTCCGGCGCGTCGCAATACAGCGCGTCCTTGCGGATGTCGAAATAGAAGGCCGACAGATCGACGGTGCAGAACTGGAACAGGGTCTGGAACACGCCCTGGAAATCATAGGCGTCATAGCCCCGGCGCACGGCGTGATCCAGCTGCGCCAGCCGGTGCAGCACCCATTGCTCAAGCTCGGGCATCTGGGACGGATCGACCTTTTCCGCCTCGTCGAAACCGTCCAGCGCACCCAGCAGGAATCGCAGCGTGTTGCGCAGCCGGCGATAGCTGTCGGCGGTGCCTTTCAGGATCTCGGGGCCGATGCGGCTGTCGGCGGTGTAATCGACCTGTGCCACCCAGAGCCGCAGGATATCGGCGCCATATTGATCGACCACCTCGGCAGGCACGATCGTGTTTCCCAGCGACTTGGACATCTTCATGCCCTTCTCGTCCAGGGTGAAGCCATGCGTCAACACGCCCTTGTAGGGCGCGCGTCCCCTGGTGGCGCTGGCCTGCAACAGCGAGGACTGAAACCAGCCGCGATGCTGGTCGGTGCCTTCCAGATACAGATCGGCGATGCCATCGGGGCTGCCATCGGCGCGGTCGCGTATGACGAAAGCATGGGTCGAGCCGCTGTCGAACCAGACATCCAGCACGTCCATGACCTGATCGTAATCGTCGGGGTCGGCGACGCCGTCCAGCATCCGGGCCTTGAAGCCTTGGCGATACCAGACATCCGCGCCCTCGGCCTCGAACGCGGCCACGATGCGGTCGTTGACGCGGCTGTCGCGCAGCAGGAAATCGGGCGCATCGGGTTTGGCGCCCGTCTTCACGAAACAGGTCAGCGGCACGCCCCAGGCGCGCTGGCGCGACAGCACCCAGTCCGGCCGGTTCTCGACCATGGAATGGATCCGGTTGCGTCCGGTCTGTGGCGTCCAGGTCACCAGCTTGTCGATGCTGGTCAGCGCGCGGGCACGGATCGAGGCGCCGTATTCGCCCATGCCGTCATCCAGCGGCTTGTCGATGGCGGCGAACCATTGCGGCGTGTTGCGATAGATCAACGGGGCCTTGGACCGCCAGCTATGGGGATAGGAATGCTTGATCTTGCCCTTGGCCAGCAGC
>NZ_DHXG01000057.1:0-31635 GCF_002413585.1 Paracoccus sp. UBA5162 | reverse complement strand
TGCATCTGCCCGCCATTGCGCATGAGGCGGGGATCGATTTCGACCTGTTCGATGTCTGCGACATCTTTCGCGACACGCCCTATTTCGTGAACCTGCGACCGGGCGGCGAATATGTGGCCAAGGACCTCTACGAGGCGGGCGGTGTTCCGGTGGTGATGCGCGAATTGCGCCGCGCCGGGCTGATCCACGAGGATTGCATGACCGCAACCGGCCGCACCATCGGCGAGGAACTGGATCTGGTCGATCGCGACATCGACGGCAAGGTGATCCATTCCGTCGCCACGCCCTTGTCCGCGACCGGCGGCGTGGTCGGGTTGAAAGGCAACCTGGCGCCGGACGGGGCGATCGTGAAGGTCGCGGGCATGGCGCCCGAAGATCAGGTCTTCACCGGCCCCGCGCGGGTCTTTGAAAGCGAGGAGGAGGCTTTCGCCGCCGTCCAGCGCCGGGACTACAGCGAGGGCGACGTGATCGTGATCCGCAACGAAGGCCCGGCGGGCGGGCCCGGCATGCGCGAGATGCTGGCCACGACCGCCGCCTTGTCGGGTCAGGGCATGGGCAAGAAGGTCGCGCTGATCACCGACGGCCGCTTCTCGGGCGCGACGCGCGGATTCTGTGTCGGCCATGTCGGGCCCGAAGCCGCGCAAGGCGGGCCCATCGCGCTGCTGCGCAACGGCGACATGATCACCATCGACGCGGTGAAGGGCGAGATCGGCGTCGATCTGTCCGACAGGGATCTTGCCGCGCGCAGGGACGCGTGGGGCGGGTCGCGCCGGACGGATTACGCCTCGGGCGCGCTGTGGAAATACGCGCGGCTGGTGGGCGGCGCGCGATGGGGCGCGGTCACCCATCCCGGCGCGGCCGAGGAAACCCATGTCTACATGGATCAATAGAGGCCGGGCATGATCGGTTGGCAGGGCTGGAGGTCGCGACGCGGCCGGCAGTCGGCCGGCCGGCAATGGGCCGCGCTGGCCAACAGCGCCATGCAGGGCCGCCGCGCGCCGGATCCCGACCTGCGCGACGAGGCGCTGGCGCTTCATGCCGACCTGCGCCGCTTTCTTCAGCACAGCGATGCCAGCCCTTCGCGCGCGCGCGACGATCTGCAATTGCTGGACCTGCCGCCGGGGACAGACTGGCGCTGGCGGCCGATGACGCTGCGTGGCCGGATCGTTCCTGCAGCCTTGGTCGCGCCGGAAAACGGCCAGCGGTTCAGCGACGAGGTGGTGCTGTGGCACGATTGCGGCCATCGCGCGGCGATCCTGCGGCAGGTCCGCAACCGGCAGGGCACCGATCTGGCGCATTACGGCCTGTCGCTGGAAGTGATGGGATTCTCGGGCGGGTATCTGTCCTTGTCGCTGGATCTGCCCGATGCAATGCAAGAGGATCTGGGCCGCGATCACGTGCTGCGGGTGGACGCGCAATTGTCGGCCGAGAGGGCGATGACCGTCTACGGCCGCATCAACATCGCCCAGGGTCCGGACACGGCCAGCATGTTGCGGCAGCTTGGCCATCCGATCGAGGGGCGGAACAATCCGCGGGTGGTCGAATTCGACCTGGCCTATGCCGATCTGGCGGGACGACCGGCCGACAAGGTCTGGCTGGATCTGATCTTCGAGGCCCCGGCGATGAACGCGGTCACGCTGACCGATCTTGTCATGTCGCGCCATCCGCGCGCGCAGATATAGGAAGCGACGGATGCATTTCGACAGCCACGGAATCGCCGGCGGAATCTGGCGCGGCACCCTGACCGGCAGCCTGCCCGGACGGTTGTGCATCGCCCATGAGGGCGAAGTCGTGGCCGAGGCGCGGGCCACCGGTCCCGATGGCGGGCCGTGGCAGATCGAGGTCGAACTGCCCGGCAGTGTGATTTCGGACGGGATCACGTCGCTTTTACTGCTGGCCTGCGAGGCCGGGATGGCGCCCGGCCCGGGCGCGCCGGTCCTGGGGCGGCTGGACCTGCGGGCCGGTCAACCCCTGGCCCAGGATGTGCTGGCCGAGATCGCGCTTTTGCGGGCCGAACTGGAACTGATGAAACGCGAATTCCGTCGCCTTGCCGCCGGTGGCTGAGCGGGCGCCCGGCGTCACGGCTGTGCCGCACTTTCTTGCGAAAAGCGCCCGATCTGTCTATATCCCGCCTTTCTCTTTCGCCCTTCGGGGCCTGGACACGGAAACGCCATGACCGATCTGCCGACGCCCTATTATCTGATCGACAAGGCGGTGCTGCGCGGCAACATGGAAAAAATTGCCCGGTTGCGCGAAAGATCCGGCGTCAGGGCGCTGCTGGCGCTGAAATGCTTTGCCACCTGGTCGGTCTTCGATGTCATGCGCGATTTCATGGATGGGACCACCTCGTCCTCGCTGTTCGAATTGCGGCTGGGGGCCGAGGAATTCGGCAAGGAAACCCACGCCTATTCCGTCGCCTGGGCCGATCACGAGATCGACGAGGCGATTTCCCATGCCGACAAGATCATCTTCAACAGCCTGGGCCAGCTTGACCGGTTCGGCGACAGGGCAGCGGCGATCACGCGCGGGCTGCGGCTGAACCCGCGCTTTTCGACCAGCGGCTTCGATCTGGCCGACCCGGCGCGTCCCTTCAGCCGCCTCGGCGAATGGGACATATCCCGTCTGGAGGCCGCGATGGACCGGATCAGCGGCGTGATGATCCACTACAATTGCGAAAACGGGGACTTCGACCTGTTCGATCACCAGTTGACCCGGATCGAAACCGAGTTCGGCGACATCCTGCAAAGACTGGACTGGGTCAGTCTGGGCGGCGGCATCCATTTTACCGGCGAGGGCTATCCGCTGGACCGGCTGGCCGACCGGCTGGCCGCCTTTCAGGACCGGTTCGGCGTTCAGGCCTATCTGGAGCCCGGCGAGGCCAGCATCACGGGGGCCGCGTCCTTGCAGGTCAGCGTTCTTGACCTGATCGACAATGGCAAGAAGGTCGCGATCGTCGACAGCAGCATCGAGGCGCATATGCTGGATCTGCTGATCTATCGCGAGACGGCCAAGCTGCCGCAGGACGGCGACCACGAATACCAGATCGCGGGCAAGACCTGCCTTGCGGGCGACATTTTCGGCGAGGCGCGCCTTGCCCGGCCGCTGAAGATCGGCGACCGGCTCGGCATCGCCGACGCGGCCGGCTACACGATGGTCAAGAAGAACTGGTTCAACGGCGTCGCCATGCCCTCGATCGCGATCCGCGAAGAGGACGGAACGATCCGCCTTGTCCGCAGCTTTTCCTATGACGATTACAAGTCCAGCCTGTCCTAAGGCGACCCGTTCTCTGCCCCCCGAAAGGAGTTGGAATTGGCCAAGAAGAATGTCCTCATCATCGGCGCGGGCGGCGTCGCGCAAGTCAGCGCCCACAAGGTCGCGCAATGGGCGGCCGAATTCGGCGACCTGCACATCGCCAACCGCACCCAGGCCAAGGCCGACGCCATTATCGCCAGCCTGCGCGGCAAGGGGCATGACATGGCCTTTGCCAGCCATGCGCTGGACGCGATGGATCCCGATGCGGTCGAGGCGCTGTTGAAACGGATCGAGGCCGGCATCGTCATCAATGTGGGCACGGCCTTCATCAACATGTCGGTGCTGGAAGGCTGCATCCGGGCAGGCGCGGCCTATATCGACACCGCCATCCACGAGGATCCGGCCAAGGTCTGCGAGACCCCGCCCTGGTATGCCAATTACGAATGGAAGCGGCGCGAGGATGTCGAGAAGGCAGGCATCACCGCGATCCTTGGCGCGGGTTTCGATCCGGGCGTCGTCAACGCCTATGCCCGTCTGGCCGAGGATGAATATTTCGACCGGATCGAGTCCATCGACATCGTGGACATCAATGCCGGCAGCCATGGTCGCTGGTTCGCCACCAATTTCGACCCCGAGATCAATTTCCGCGAATTCACCGGCACGGTCTATTCCTGGCAACAGGGCGCATGGCAGGAGAACCGGATGTTCGAGATCGGCCGCGAATGGGATCTGCCCGTCGTCGGCAAGCAGAAGGCCTATCTGTCCGGCCATGACGAGGTGCACAGCCTTGCAGCCCGCTACAAGGACAGCGACGTGCGGTTCTGGATGGGCTTCGGCGACCACTACATCAACGTCTTTACCGTGTTGCAGAACCTGGGCCTGCTGTCCGAACAGCCGGTCACGACCGCCGAGGGGCAGCAAATCGTGCCGCTGAAGGTGGTCAAGGCGGTTCTGCCCGATCCGGCCAGCCTTGCGCCCGACTATACCGGCAAGACCTGCATCGGCGATCTGGTCAGGGGCAGTCTTGATGGCAAGGCGGGCGAGGTCTTCGTCTATAATGTGGCCGATCACAAGGAGGCCTTCGACGAGGTCGGAAGCCAGGGCATCAGCTTCACCGCGGGGGTGCCACCCGTCGCTGCGGCGATCCTGATCGCGCGCGGAACCTGGGATGTCGGGAAGATGGTCAATGTCGAGGATCTGCCTGCGCGGCCCTTTCTGGACTTGCTGGGCCGGATGGGCCTGCCGTCGCGGGTGATCGACGCCGCGGGCGATCACCCCATCTGACGCCGCGATTGACAAAGATCAGGCCGCGCGGACGGTTCGGAACAATCGGTTCGCATCCTGCGTTCCGGGCCCGGGCGGGGCGATGAATGCGCCGTGGAGGGGGGATTTCATGGTCGGTCCGCAAGGGCACAATTTTCCGCGCACCGGGCGCGAGGACGGTGTGACGCGCGTTCTGGTCAACTGGGCCGTCATCGGCATCTTTCTGATCATGGCCTTTGGCGCTGTCGCAGCCGCCCGTGATTTCCTGATGCCGGTGACGATGGCGATTCTGTTGTTCTTCGTCTTCACCCCGTTGCGCCGTTTCAACGAACGCCGGGGCATTCCCGACGGGGCGACCGCCCTGCTGGTCACGGTCAGCATCCTGATCACGGTCGGCGTCATCGCCTATGCCGCCAGCGGCCCGGTCAACCGCGCCGCGGCCCGCATCCCCACGATCAGCAGTCAGCTTGAATACAAGTTCCAGAACGTCCGCGATTCGATGCGCGATCTTCAGGAGGCCGCCAAGAAGATCGACGACGCCCAGAACATGCAAGAGGAAGGCGGCGATGCCGCGACAACCGTGCGGGTCCAACAGGAGGGCGAATCCACCTTTGCCGCCGTCCTCAAGCTGACCCCGCAATTGCTGGGTCAGGTGGTCTTCACGCTGATCCTGCTGTTCTTCATGATCGCTTCGGGCGATCTGCTTTATCTGAAAATCGTGCAAAGCTTCGACACGATGCACGACAAGCGCACCGCCTATCTGGCGCTGCGCGAGATCGAGGATTCACTGGGCAGCTATCTGGGCGCGATCACCGTCATCAATGCCTGCCTGGGCTTTGCCGTCGGCCTTGCCATGTGGGCCTGGGGAATGCCCTCGCCGCTTCTGTTCGGGATCGGGGCGTTCCTTCTGAACTTCATTCCCTATCTGGGCGCCATCGCCGGCGTGGGCATCGCGGCCGTGGTGGCGCTGGTGGTGATGCCGGGATTGTTCTGGCCGGCGATGGTGGCAGCGTCCTATCTGGCGCTGACCTCGCTGGAAGGGCAGATCATCACACCCTATTTCGTGTCGCGCCGTCTGCAGATGAATACGGTGGTGGTCTTCATCTCGGTCGCGCTTTGGGCCTGGCTGTGGTCGGTGCTGGGTATGGTGATCGCGGTGCCGGTGCTGGTCGTGATCCGGGTTCTTTCCGAACATGTTCCGGGGTGGGAAAAATTCGGAAACTTCCTTGCCGGGGAAGAGCCTCCCGCGATCGAGGACGAGGATGAGGAAGAGGCGCGCGAAATCGTCGAAAGCGGCGCGCCCGCCGAGGACGAAGAGGCGGCGCGCGCCGTCACCCGGCCCCTTGTCGCCGATGACGGGCGCAACTGAGCAGGGCGCCTCAGGGTCTGCGCATTATCGGGGATCCCTGAACGAACGGGCCGGCGCATCGCTGCACCGGCCCGCCGTCGTGCCAGTCGGGGAGGGAGCGCGGGCGATCAGCCCGCCGGCAACTGGCTTGCGACCTGATTGACCGCCGCCTCGATGCGCTGGCACTGCGATTTTTCGCTGGTGCCCTGCTGCGAGGCGGCGTCCTTCAGCGAAATCTGGGTTTCTCCCAGCGAGACGGTGCCCTGGGTTCCCTTCTGCTCGGCCGCGGCGCCGGCCTGTGCATCACCCTCGGGCAGCATTCCGACCAGCTTCTGCTGCGCGGATACCGCCTCGGCGCCAGAGAAACCCTGGGATTGGCAATATTTCAGAATGCCCAGCTGGTTCCGGGCGGCCTCATAGGCGGCTGCGGGGTCGATCCTGGCGGCCTGGGGCGCCTTCTGCGCGGGCGCGGCGCCGCCACCCTGGGCGGGCGTCTCGGCCGTCTGGGCGAAACCTGCGGTCGCGGCCATCGAAAGGCCGGCAGCGAAAGCGATCTGGCGGAACATGTGGTTCTCCTTTGTCCGTCAAGGGCGCGACACCGGAACGGCGCGCGCTTCCTGCGCGGCCAGAGGTGGCAGCGGCAAGGGCAGAGGAAAACCCCCCGCCGCGCCAGAGGCGGAACCGTGCCGATTCGCCGGTGATCTGCCCGGCGCGATCGGCGGGCGCAGGCCGAAGACCCGGTCTTGCGCGGGACCGCGCGCGAATGTGACCGGTCGCGAGGGGTGAAAAAATCCGCTGAAACCCCCGCTCGCACATGGCGACCTATGGTCCCCGGCGGCTACGGTGCGCTATTGTATACATCGACCGCCGCCGCGCCGCGGCCGCGACCGGCACCGCAGCTACAGGAGGATGACCATGCCCGCCCAGCCTATCCAGCGACACGGACTTGAAATCGATGCGACTTTCGCGACCTTCATCGAGGACGAGGTCCTGCCCGGCACCGGGGTCGATGCCGATCGCTTCTGGTCCGGATATGCAGGGCTGCTGGCGGATTTCGCCGACGAGAACAGCGCGCTGCTGGCCCGGCGTACCGAATTGCAGTCGCAGATCGACGCCTGGCACAAGGCGCGCGGCAACCAGCCCTGGGACGCCGCGGCCTATCGCGAATTCCTGACCCGCATCGGCTATCTGGTGCCGCAGCCCGAACCCTTCACCGTCGAGAATGGCGAGGTCGATCCCGAAATCGCCAGCATTGCCGGTCCGCAGCTGGTCGTGCCGGTCAGCAATGCCCGTTTCGCGCTGAATGCGGCCAATGCCCGCTGGGGATCGCTTTACGATGCGCTTTACGGATCGGACGCGATGGGGCCGCCGCCATCGGACGGATTCGACCCGGCGCGGCGCGATGCCGTCGTGGCGCGTGTCGCCGGATTCCTGGACGACACCTTTCCGCTGGCCAGGGGCGGTCATTCCGACGCCACCGGCTATCGCGCGGATCAGGATGGGCTGCATGTGTCGATCGAGGGGACCGAGGTCGCGCTGGCCAACCCTTCGGCCTTTGTCGGCACCCGGTCCGAGGGCCAGGATACCGCCTTCGTTCTGGTCCATCACGGGCTTCATGTGGAACTGGTCGTGAACCCGAAAAGCCCAATCGGGTCGGCCTCGGCGTCCGGGCTGAGCGACGTGGTCTTGGAGGCGGCGCTGACTGCGATCGAGGATTGCGAGGACAGCGTTGCCGCGGTCGATGCCGAGGACAAGATCGTCGTTTATCGCAACTGGCTGGGCCTGATGAAGGGCGACCTGTCCGAAACCTTCGAAAAGGGCGGCAGGCAGATGACACGCCGCCTGGCCCCCGACCGGCAGATCACCCGGCCCGATGGCAGCACCCTGACGCTGCCCGGCCGCGCCCTGTTGCTGGTGCGCAATGTCGGTCTGCTGATGACGACGGATGTGATCAGGCTGAACGGTCGGGAAACCCCCGAGGGTCTTCTGGACGCGATGGTGACGGTGGCCTGCGCGATCCACGACCTGAAGCGCGACAAGGGTCTGGGCAACAGCCGCGCCGGTGCGATCTATGTGGTCAAGCCCAAGCTGCACGGCCCCGACGAGGCCGCCTTCACTGATCGCACCTTTGCCCGCGTCGAGCAGGTGCTGGGTCTGCCCGCGAACACGGTCAAGCTGGGCCTGATGGACGAGGAACGCCGCACCAGCGCCAATCTGGCCGCCTGCATTCATGCCATCCGCAACCGCGTCGTGTTCATCAATACCGGCTTCCTCGACCGCACGGGGGACGAGATCCATACCTCGATGCAGGCCGGTGCCTTCGTCGGGCGCGACGGAATGAAATCGTCCGACTGGCTTGATGTCTATGAACAGGGCAATGTCCTGATCGGGCTGGCTTGCGGACTGCGCGGCAAGGGTCAGATCGGCAAGGGCATGTGGGCCAAGCCCGATGCCATGGCCGAGATGCTGGAGACCAAGATCGGTCATCCCCGGTCCGGCGCGAATACCGCCTGGGTGCCCAGCCCGACCGCCGCGACGCTGCACGCGCTGCATTATCATCAGGTCGATGTCGCCGCGCGGCAGGCGGACCTGTCCGGCAGCGCCATGCCCGATCTGGACCGGCTGCTGACGCCCGCGCTGATGGATGGCGCACCCGCCGGCCGGGACCAGATCCTGCGCGAGGTGGAAAATTCCTGCCAGGGGATTCTGGGCTATGTCGTCCGCTGGGTCGATCAGGGGATCGGCTGTTCCAAGGTGCCCGACATCAACGACGTGCAGTTGATGGAGGATCGCGCCACCTGCCGGATCAGCGCCCAATACATGGCCAACTGGCTGGAACAGGGGCTGATCTCGCGCGATGAGGTCGAGGACGCGCTGCGCCGCATGGCCGCCAAGGTCGACCGGCAGAACGCGGGTGACCCGGCCTATGTCCCCATGGCGCCGGATTTCGACGGCCCGGCGTTCGAGGCGGCGCGCGATCTGATCTTCGGCGGTGCCGAAAGCCCTTCGGGCTATACCGAACCGGCGCTTCATGCCCGCCGCAAGCAGGCCAAGGCATTGCGGCGCTGAGCCCGCGACGCCTTGGCGATGAGCCCGGGAATGGCCGATTCCCGGGCAGGACGGAACGGCGGACCCAGGCACCGCAAGGCGGGTGCCTGCGGTTGCGCCAGGGAACCCGCCAAGCGGCCTTCGCCGCTCACCCTCACGCTGCGAGCCCCTGACCAGCCGTCAATAGCCGTGCTGCAACATTTGACAACGATATTCACATCGATCCTGTCGAAACAGACAGGGCCGCGGTCGCTGTCAGAACCCTGGCCGTTCCAGTGCGGCCTCCGACCGGTTCACGGCGTGGACGCCACCCCACGCGGCGAGGGTCGTCGGACGATCAGCCGCGCGCGTGGAAATGGTCATAGACCTTCTGCGCCATCGCGGCCGAGATCCCCTCGACCGCCCGCAGATCGGCCAGGCCCGCGCGGCTGACGGCCTTGGCGCTGCCGAAATGCGCCAGCAGCGCGCGCTTGCGCGCGGCGCCGATGCCGGCGATTTCGTCCAGCGGATTGGCCATGACCGATTTCGCGCGCCGCGCGCGGTGGGTGCCAATGGCCCAGCGATGCGCCTCGTCGCGCAGGCGTTGCACGAAATAGAGCACCGGGTCGTTCATGCGCAGCGCAAAGGGACGTTGGTTCGGGCGGTGAAATTCCTCTTTCCCGTGCTCGCGGTCCACGCCCTTGGCGACGCCGATGACCGGAATATCCTCGACGCCCAGATCGGCCAGAATCCCATCGACGGCACTGACCTGTCCGGCGCCGCCGTCGATCAGCAGAAGATCGGGCCAGGCCTCGGTCTGCCGGTCGGGGTCTTCTTTCAGCAGGCGGGTGAATCGTCGTGTCAGCACCTCGCGCATCATGCCGAAATCGTCGCCCGGGGTGATCTCGGTCCCCTTGATGTTGAACTTGCGATACTGGTTCTTGATGAAGCCGTCGGGACCGGCGACGATCATGCCGCCGACGGCATTCGTCCCCATGATGTGGCTGTTGTCATAAACCTCGATCCGGCGCGGGGTCGCAGGCAGATCGAAGGCCTTGGCGACGCCTTCCAGCAGTTTCGCCTGCGCCGCGCTTTCCGACATGCGCCGGCCCAGGCTTTCGCGGGCATTGCGCAGGGCATTTGTCACAAGCTCGAACTTCTCGCCCCGCAGGGGAACCGCGATCTCGACCTTGCGGCCGGCGCGTTCGGCCATGACTTCGGCGGTCAGGTCGGGATCTTCGGGCGCGTGGGACAGCAGGATCTGGCGCGGCGGGGGCTTGTCGTCGTAGAATTGCAGCAGGAACGCCTGCATCACCTCGTCCGGGCTTTCGGCGCCGCCCAGTCGGGGATAGAAATCGCGGTTGCCCCAGCTTTGATTGCCGCGGATGAAGAAGACCTGGATGCAGGCCTGACCGCCTTCCATGTGCAGCGCAACGATATCGGCCTCGGCCACGCCCTTGGGGTTGATGGCCTGGACCGACTGCACGGCGGTCAGTGCCTTGATCCGGTCGCGCAAGGCGGCGGCGCGTTCGTATTCCATCGCCTCGGCCGCCTGCGCCATCTCGGCCGCAAGCTGGGTCTGGATCGCGGTGGTCTTGCCTTGCAGGAAAAGCTCGGCATCCCGCACCAGCCCGTTATAGTCGTCCCGATCGATACGGCCGACACAGGGCGCGCTGCACCGCTTGATCTGGAACAGCAGGCAGGGGCGGGTGCGGCTTTCGAAGACGGAATCGGTGCAGTTGCGCAGCAGGAAGACGCGCTGCAACTGGGTCAGGGTCCGGTTCACCGCGCCGGCGCTGGCGAAGGGTCCGTAGTAATCGCCCTTTTCGGACTTGGCGCCGCGATGTTTCTTGATCTGGGGGAAGTCGTGGCTTTTGGCGACAAGGATGTTGGGAAAGGATTTGTCGTCGCGCAGCAGCACGTTGTAGCGCGGTTTCAACTGCTTGATGAGGTTCTGTTCCAGCAGCAGCGCCTCGGTCTCGGTGCGCGTGGTCAGGAACATCATCGAATGGGTGTCGCGGATCATCCGCGCGATCCGCCCCGAATGACCCGAGGGGCGGGCATAGTTCGAGACACGCGCCTTCAGGTCGCGCGCCTTGCCGACATACAGGACTGCGCCCTGCCCATCCAGCATCCGGTAGACGCCGGGACTGGAATCAAGCGTGCGAAGATAATCCTGGATCAGAACGTGGCCGGTTTTCTGGCTCATGGCGTAAAGAAAGTGATTCCGTCACCCGGCTGCAAGTTTCAATCGGCGATTGCAAGGGCGAACCCGTCCACCATTCCTGTGGATAAGGCTGTGAGTGGAGGCGGCGCCAGCAGGCGTCGGCCCAGCATTTATTGCAGTTTGGTAACTTTGCCGAAAGTTTGGGCAGCGGATGGGGGCATTGAAAAACAACGATATTTTCTTTTGACTGCGATCGAAACCCGAAACATTGTGAGTTTTCGGGGGGTTCGCCCAAGATTTGAAGGCAAGGTGCACAAATGGACCGGTGTGGCGCATTCAGCCGGCCTGGACATCGGGCGTCTGCCAGGCCAGATGTTGGCCGCCATCCACGCAGATCAGTTGTCCCGTGACCGCCTTCGCATCGAGAAGATAGCCCAGAGCGGCGACGATATCGTCCGGTTCGGCCCCTCGCCGCAGGATCGTGGCATCGCGCTGAGCCGCGAATTCGGTCGCGGACTGATGCGCCCCGACCAGGGTCGGGCCGGGGCCGATGGCGTTCACGCGGATATGCGGCGAAAGCGCCTGCGCGGCGGTGCGGGTCAGCGCCCACAATCCGGCCTTCGACAGTGAATAGGTCATGAAATCGGGCGTGGGCTTCAGCACCCGCTGATCGACCATGTTGACGATCAGCGCCTGCGCCACGGGCTCGCCGCGGTCGTCGGGAAGGGCGGCCGGGGCCTGCGCGGCGAAAGCCTGGATCAACTGGAACGGCGCCCGCAGGTTCGATCCCAGATGTCGGTCCCAACCTGCCATCGTGGCGCTGTGGATGGTGTCGTGCCGGAAGATCGAGGCATTGTTGACCAGCACCGCAAGCGGCCCCATCGCGGCCGCAATCCGCGGAATCAGATCGGCGGCCGCGTCCGGATCCAGCAGATCGGCGCCGAAACAGCGCGCCTCGACGCCGAAGGCGCGGGCCCGGGATGCGGTGTCACGGGCCTCGTCTTCCGAACGGTTGTAGTGGATCGCGACATCATGGCCGCGGCTTGCCAGCGACAGCGCCATGGAACGGCCCAGACGCCGCGCGGCGCCGGTGATCAGCGCGACGCTCATAGCAGGATCACGACATATGCGGCATAGGCCGCCAGAAAGCCCGCGCCGACAAGCCTGCCGATCGGGATGGCGCGGAACAGGAACGGTCCCATCAGCAAGGCTGCGGCCAGCATCACCCACAGATCGAGCTGCAGCATCTGCGCCGGAACCGGCAGCGGCTTCACCAGCGCGGTGATTCCGAGGATCGCGAGAATGTTGAACAGGTTCGAACCGACGACATTGCCAAGCGCCATGTCCGCGCGCCCGCGCATCGCCGCGGCGACCGAAGCCGACAATTCCGGCAGCGAGGTGCCGATGGCAACCAGCGTCAGGCCGATCACCGCCTCGCTGATGCCGAAAAGCCGTGCGATATCGCCCGCGCCGCCGACCAGCAGATGCGCGCCCGCCGGCAGCGCGATCAGCCCGCCCACCAGCCACAGCACGATCCGGCGCCAGCGCGCGCCCGGCTCGACGCCCTCCAGATCTTCCGCCTTTTCGGTCGATCCCGCGCTGAGCTGGCGCCAAAGCACCAGGATCAGCGCAATCAGCAGCACGGCCCCCTCGATCCGGCCGATCTCGCCGGTGAAGGCCAGCACGATCAGCAACAGGGACGCGCCGATCATCATCGTCCAGCTTTCGCGCAGATCGTGGCCGCGGGTCGGAATGCCCGAGATCAGCGCCGCCGCCCCGAGGATCACCAGCACGTTGGCGATGTTCGAGCCCACGACATTGCCCATCGCGATATCGGTCGATCCGCCAAGCGCCGCCGAGAGCGACACGATCAGTTCGGGGGCCGAGGTGCCGAAGGCCACGACGGTCAGGCCCACGACCAGCGGCGTGATCCCCAGCCGCAGCGCAAGGTTGACCGCCCCCTTGACCAGCAGGTCGCCGCCGAGGACCAGCAGTGCCAGCCCGCCCAGAACCAGAGCGATGTCAACGATCACGAGGCTTGATCCCGAGCAACCTGAACAGGAATTTGCGAAAGCCCGGCCCGCTGACCAGCGCCAGCGCCACCATGACCAGCAGAAACACGATGACCAGCTTGACCATCAGCCGCCGGTCCCGAAACGCTGGAACGCCGCCGTTTCCGCGGCCGCGTCGAAAACCGCTTCGGCCGACAGGCCCAGGCGGCGGAACAGCGATTGTTTCGGCGTGTGGACGGAAAAGCGGGTCTTGTCGCCGAACAGCGCCTTCATCTTGGGCACCAGATGCGCGATCCCGTCAGCCAGGCCCAGATCGACCGCCTCGCGCCCGGCCCAGAATTCACCGGTGAACAGATCGCGCCCATCGGCCAGTTTCGAGCCGCGCCGTGCGGTGACATGGGCCTTGAACGCCGCGTGAATCGGCTCCAGCACCTTGTGCAGACGGGCGACATCCTCGGGCTTTTCCGGGCGGAACGGGTCCAGGGTCGATTTCGATTGGCCCGCGGTGTGCACGCGACGCTCGATCCCCCAGCGGTCGATCAGATCGTGAAAGCCGAACCCGGCAGAGATCACGCCGATCGAGCCAAGGACCGAGCTGTCATCGGCCCAGATCCGGTCGCCCGCGCAGGCCAGCCAATATCCGCCCGAGGCCGCGACATCCTCGACGAAGGCATGGACCGGGGTTCCGGTTTCCTCCGACAGACGCCGGATGCGCGCGGCGATCAGCGATGATTGCACCGGCGAGCCACCGGGCGAATTGATGGACAGGGCCACCGCGACCGGCTTGCCCTTGCGAAAGGCGCGTTCGATCACCGGGGCAAGCGCCGCGTCGTTCAGGCCGCCGCCGCCGCGCCCGGCCATGCCGATGGCGCCGTGCAGGCGAACGACCGAAACGCGCGGTCCGCGATGGATCAGGCGGCTGAGAAACGGAACATGCATGAGGCCCGACATAATGGCGCCGCGTTCCCGCCACAAGCGGCAGGATCAGGACAGCGTGTCGCGGATGGTCTGGCCGGGCATGAAGGTCGGGACCATCTCGACGATGCGGTTTTCGGGCAGGGCATCCTTGCCGGCGACCAGCCTGGCGGCGCGGCGCCCGATTTCGACCCGTCTCGCATCGGTCGTGGTCAGCCTGACCGGCAGCCCATCCAGCAGATCGACGCCATTGAAGCCGGCCAGCCCGATCCGATTGGGGATGTCGTAATTCCGGTCCAGGCAGTAAAGCAGGCCGCCCGCGCCGATCATGTCGTTGGAATAATAAAGGAAATCCAGATTCGGCGCGCGGGTCAGGATCCGTTCGGTCAGTTCACGCCCCTTCAGCAGCGACGATCCGCCCTGATAATATTCCCGCGCCTCCAGCGGAACGCCCGCCGCCGCCAGCCCCTCTTCGAAACCGACCAGCCTTTTGCGGGCGCGGTGATCCTCGGGCATGTGGGTGCCCACGAAACCGATCCGGCGATAGCCCGCGGCCACGATCCGCCGGGCCATTTCCCGGCCTGCGCGCTTGTGCGAGATGCCGACGATCGTGTCGATGCCGTCGCCGTCGGTATCCATGATCTCGACCACCGGGAGGCCGGAACTGGTCAGCATGGCGCGTGCCGCGGCGCTGTGTTCCAGCCCCGCGAGGATCACGCCCGAGGGCCGCCAGGACAGCATGTCGTAGAGCACCATTTCCTCGCGCGCGGGCGAATAATTGGTCACCCCGATCACGGGTTGCAGTCCGGTATCGTCAAGCTCGGCCGAGATGCCGCCCAGCACATCGGGAAAGACGAGGTTCGACAGCGACGGGATGACCACCGCGACCAGATTGACGCGCTGGCTGGCCAGCCCGCCGGCAATCTTGTTGGGCACGTATCCCAGCGTCTTCGCGGCGGTCAGCACCTTTTCGCGCGTCGCGGCGGAAACGTCGCCGCGATTGCGCAGCACCCGGCTGACCGTCATCTCCGAGACCCCCGATGCCTCGGACACGTCGCGCAGGGTCAGGGGGCGTCGTGGGCGAAGGGTCGTCATGGCGGCGCTGTTCCGGGCGACAGGGATGATCGGGAATGTTAGCGGACGACTCGTGCCCCGACAACCTTGCCAAGGCGCCCTCATGCGGTCAAAAGGGCTGCACGGCGGCCCCGTGGCTCAACTGGATAGAGCAGCCCCCTCCTAAGGGGCAGGTTGCAGGTTCGAATCCTGCCGGGGTCACCAGCGATTTCCGACAGGTTTCAGCCCTGCCCCCAATCCAGCACGACCTTGCCGGATTCGCCCGATCGCATCGCCGCGAACCCGGTCTCGAAATCGTCGATCGGCAGGCGGTGGGTGATCAGCGGCGCAAGATCCAAGCCGGCCTGGACCAGCCCGATCATCTTGTACCAGGTCTCGTACATCTCGCGGCCATAGATGCCTTTCAGGTTCAGCATCTTGAAGATCACCTTGTTCCAGTCGATCTCGAACCCGGTCGGCGCGATGCCCAGGATCGCGATCTTGCCGCCATTGTTCATCACGTCGATCATCTGCCGGAAGGCCGGGGCCGCGCCCGACATTTCCAGGCCGATATCGAATCCCTCGGTCATGCCCAGCCCGGCCATCACCTTGCGCAGATCCTCGCGGGACGGGTCGATCGCCTGATCCAGCCCCATCCTGCGGGCAAGATCCAGCCGGGATGGATTGATGTCGGTGATGACGACCTTGCGGGCGCCCGCCCGCCGCGCCACCAGCGCCCCCATGATCCCGATCGGGCCCGCGCCCGTGACCAGCACGTCCTCGCCCACGCAATCGAAGCTGAGCGCGGTGTGAACGGCATTGCCGAATGGGTCGAAGATCGCCGCGATCTCGTCGGGGATGTCGTCGGGTATCGGCACCACGTTGCTTTCGGGCAGGCACAGATATTCGGCGAAGGATCCCGCCCGCTGCACGCCCACCCCCAGCGTGTTGCGACACAGATGCCCGCGTCCGGCGCGGCAATTGCGGCAGGCCCCGCAGGTGATGTGCCCCTCTCCCGAAACGCGCTGGCCGGGGCGGAAGCCTGTCACCGCGCTGCCGGTATCGGCGATCACGCCGGAAAATTCATGGCCGGTGACCAGCGGCACGGGAACGGTCTGCGCCGCCCAGGCATCCCAGTTCCAGATATGCACGTCGGTGCCGCAGATCGCGCTTTTGCCGACGCGGATCAGCACCTCGCCGGGACCGGGTTCGGGGACCGGCACCTGTTCCATCCACAATCCCGGTTCGGGCCGCGCCTTGACCAGCGCCTTCATCATGTTGCTCATCGGATCACCTTCAGGTCGCGGCCGGTCGCGATGAAGGCCGCGATGGCCCGGTCCAGGTCCGCCTTGCCGTGGGCAGCCGACATCTGGGTGCGGATGCGCGCCTGCCCGCGCGGCACGACGGGAAACGAGAAGGCGGTGACATAGACCCCGCGGCGCATCATCGCCGCCGCGAATTCGCCCGCCAGATGCGCCTCGCCCAGCATGACCGGGATGATCGGATGGCCGGCCCCGGCCAGCGTGAACCCGGCCGCCCCCATCTCGGCCCGGAAACGTTCGGCGTTGCCGTTCAGGCGCGCGCGCAGATCCTCGCCCGCCTCGATCAGATCCAGTGCCGTCAGCGAGGCCCCCGCAATCACCGGCGCCAGCGTGTTCGAAAACAGATAGGGCCGAGAGCGTTGCCGCAACATCTGGATCACCGGCGCAGGCCCCGCGACATAGCCGCCCGAAGCGCCGCCAAGCGCCTTGCCCAGCGTGCCGGTCAGGATCGCCACCCGGTCCGCGACCCCGTGCAGCGCCGGCGTGCCGCGCCCGCCGGGCCCGGTCAGCCCGACCGCGTGGCTGTCATCGACCACGACCGTTGCGTCATGGCGTTCGGCCAGATCGCAGATCGCGGGCAGATCGGCGATCACGCCATCCATCGAAAACACGCCGTCGGTGACGATCACCCGGTTGCGGGCATCGCCGGCCTCGATCAGCCGCGCTTCCAGTCCGGCCATGTCGTTGTTGGCATAGCGCAGCCGGCGCGCCTTGCACAGCCGGACCCCGTCGATGATCGAGGCATGGTTCAGCGCGTCCGAGATGATCGCGTCCTCGGGCCCGAGGATCGTCTCGAACAGGCCGGTATTGGCGTCGAAACACGAGGAATAGAGGATCGCGTCCTCGGCCCCCAGAAAAGCCGCGATGCGCGATTCCAGTGCCTTGTGTTCCTCTTGCGTGCCACAGATGAAGCGGACCGAGGCCATGCCGTAGCCATAGCGGTCCAGCGCCGCATGGCCGGCGGCGATCAACTCGGGATGGTCGGCCAGGCCCAGGTAATTGTTGGCGCAGAAATTCAGCACGGTGCGGCCGGCCCCGACCTCGATCCGGCCCGACTGCATCGAGGTGATGACGCGCTCGTCCTTGAAAAGCCCGTCCTTGCGGATCTGGTCCAGTTCGGCGGTCAGACGATCGGTCAGGGTCATGTCGCGCTTCCTTCGGCCAAGGCGCCGTTCTGCGCCCGGTGATCCGGGCATTGTCGTGCGGATGCCTAGCGCGAAAAGTCGAGATTTGCCATATAGGCCGGAATTGCCGAAAGCCCGGCGACGCCGCGGCCTGATCGCTGCCCCGGAGGTCAGGAATTTATTTTCCATCGGATCCACACAAGATATTGACGCCCCGGCCCCGGACATGGCTAAGTGATGTGGCTATGGTGTCCCTGACTCGCGTCAGGGGTGAAAAGGGAAGCCGGTGAAAGTCCTGCGCTGCCCCCGCAACTGTAAGCGGCCTGCACGGCTGATGATGCCACTGGAGCGATCCGGGAAGGCCAGTCGGGCGAAAGCCGCAAGCCAGGAGACCTGCCATGGCGACGACAACGACACCGGACGGTGGGTCCGGCGGCGTAGGTCCGGCCATGCGCCCTGCCTGCCCGTCACTCTCGGTCCGGAAAACAGGAACAGAGGGCAAGACCATGACCATCACCGTTTATTCCAAACCCGCCTGCGTGCAATGCACCGCCACGACCCGCGCGCTGGATGCGCGGGGGCTGGATTACAGCGTCATCGACCTGACCGAGGACGAGGATGCGATGCAGCGCGTTACCGCACTTGGCTATCGTCAAGCGCCGGTGGTGATCGCGGGCGAGGATCACTGGGCGGGCTTCCGGCCCGACATGATCGGCCGCCTGTCCTGAGGCGCAGGTGGCCGGGCTGGTCTATTATTCCTCGGCCTCGGGCAATACCGCGCGGTTCGTTGCCGGGCTGGGGCTGGCGGCGGAACGTATCCCGATCCGTCCGGACAGCGACATGCCCGCCCCGGCCCGGCCCTATGTCCTGATCTGCCCGACTTTCGCGGATGGCGAGGGGCGGGGCGCGGTGCCCAGGCAGGTGATCCGCTTTCTGAACGATCCGGGCCGCCGCGCGGGCCTGCGCGGCGTCATCGGCGCGGGCAATCGCAATTTCGGCGCAACATTCGCCCTGGCGGCCCGCGTCATCTCGGAGAAATGCCAGGTTCCGGTGCTGTATCGATTCGAGCTGGCGGGAACCGAAACCGATCTGATCCGCGTCCGCGCGGGGCTGGACAACATCATGGGACTGGAATGCTTGACACCGTAAAACCCGATCTCGACTATCATGCGCTGAACGCGATGCTGAATCTGTATGACGCGGACGGGCGGATCCGGTTCGAGGCCGACCGCATGGCCGCGCGGCAATATTTCCTGCAGCATGTGAACCAGAACACGGTCTTCTTTCATTCGCTGGACGAAAAGCTGGGCTATCTGGTCGATGAGGGCTATTACGAAGCCGCCGTGCTGGACCGGTATTCCCGCGATTTCCAGCGCGCGATCTGGGACGCCGCCTATGCGCGCAAGTTCCGCTTTCCGACCTTTCTGGGCGCGTTGAAATACTACACCAGCTACACGCTGAAGACCCGCGACGGGCAGCGCTATCTGGAACGCTACGAGGATCGCGTGGTGATGGTCGCGCTGACCCTGGCGCGGGGGGACGAGGCGCTGGCCATGCGCTTCATGGACGAAATGCTGTCAGGCCGGTTCCAGCCCGCCACGCCGACTTTCCTGAACGCCGGCAAGGCGTCGCGGGGCGAGCTGATCTCGTGTTTTCTGCTGCGGGTCGAGGACAACATGGAATCCATCGGCCGCGCGATCAATTCCTCGCTGCAACTCAGCAAGCGCGGCGGCGGCGTGGCGCTGATGCTGACCAATATCCGCGAATCCGGCGCGCCGATCAAGGGCATCGAGAACCAGTCCTCGGGCATCATTCCGGTGATGAAGCTGCTGGAGGACAGTTTCAGCTATGCCAACCAGCTTGGCGCGCGGCAGGGCGCGGGCGCGGTCTATCTGAACGCGCATCACCCCGACATCCTGCGCTTCCTGGACACCAAACGCGAAAATGCGGATGAGAAGATCCGCATCAAGACGCTGTCCCTGGGCGTGGTGATCCCCGACATCACATTCGATCTGGCCAAGCGCAACGAGGATATGTATCTGTTCTCTCCCCACGACATCCAGCGGGTCTATGGCGTGCCCTTCTCGGACATTCCGGTGACGCAGAAATATACCGAGATGGTGGACGACAGGCGCATCCGAAAGACAAAGATCAACGCCCGCGAATTCTTTCAGACGCTGGCCGAGATCCAGTTCGAGAGCGGCTATCCCTATATCATGTTCGAGGACAGCGTGAACCGCGCCAACCCCATCCACGGGCGCATCACCATGTCCAATCTGTGCAGCGAGATCCTGCAGGTGAACGAGGCGTCGCAGTTCAACGAGGATCTGTCCTACGCGCATCTGGGAACCGACATTTCCTGCAACCTGGGCAGCCTGAATATCGCCAAAACGATGGACGGCCCCGATTTCGGCGGCACCGTCGAGGCCGCAATCCGCGCGCTGACCGCGGTCAGCGAGATGTCGGCCATCGACGCCGTGCCCTCGATCCGGCGCGGCAATGACGAGGCCCATGCCGTCGGTTTGGGCCAGATGAACCTGCACGGGTATCTGGCGCGCGAGCATATCCACTATGGCAGTCCCGAAGGGATCGAGTTCACCAGTGTCTATTTCGCCGCGATTGCCTATCACGCGATCCGGGCCTCGAACCTGCTGGCGCGGGAAAAGGCTGCCACGTTCCGCGATTTCGACAAGTCCAGCTATGCCGACGGGTCGTTCTTCGACAAATATACCGGCCGCGACTGGCTGCCCGTCCTGCCCGAGGTGACGCGGCTATTCGCCGACATCACCCTGCCCACGCGTGCGGATTGGGCGGCGCTGAAGGCCCGGGTGATGGAACACGGGCTCTATAACCGCAATCTTCAGGCAGTTCCGCCCACCGGCTCGATCAGCTATATCAACAACGCCACCTCATCGATCCATCCGATCGTCTCGAAGATCGAGATCCGCAAGGAAGGCAAGATCGGCCGCGTCTATTACCCGGCCGCCTACATGTCGAACGAGAATCTCGACTTCTATCGCGACGCCTATGAAATCGGACCCATGGCGATCATCGACACCTATGCGGCGGCGACCGAACATGTCGATCAGGGCCTGTCGCTGACCCTGTTCTTCCCCGCCGAGGCGACGACGCGCGACATCAACCGCGCCCAGATCCACGCCTGGAAGAAGGGGATCAAGACGATCTACTACATCAGGCTGCGGCAGGCCGCGCTGGAAGGAACCGAGGTCGAGGGATGCGTGTCCTGCACCCTCTAGGCCGCGCTGTCCCGCGGATATCCGACGAACAAACCAGGAAAGGGTCTTTCGCCATGAAGGATCAGACGATCACGCCGGTGCAGCGCGCGGTGAACTGGAACCGGCTTCAGGACGACAAGGATCTGGAGGTCTGGAACCGGCTGACGATGAATTTCTGGCTGCCCGAAAAGGTGCCGCTGTCCAACGATGTGCAAGGCTGGGCCACGCTGCGTCCCGAGGAACGGCAACTGACCATCCGCGTCTTCACCGGGCTGACCCTGCTGGACACGGTGCAGAACAGCATCGGCGCCCCCGCGATGATGGCCGATGCGATCACCCCGCACGAAGAGGCGGTCCTGTCCAACATCGCCTTCATGGAGGCGGTTCACGCGCGGTCCTATTCCTCGATCTTCTCGACCCTGTGTTCGACCAGGGAGGTGGACGAAGCCTTCCGCTGGTCCGAAGACAATCCCCAGCTTCAGCGCAAGGCGCGGTTGGTGCTGGATGAATACGCGGCCGGCTCGGATCCGCTGCGGCGCAAGATCGCCAGCGTGTTTCTGGAAAGTTTCCTGTTCTATTCCGGCTTCTATCTGCCGATGTACTGGTCCAGCCGCGCCAAGCTGACCAATACCGCCGACCTGATCCGCCTGATCATCCGCGACGAGGCCGTGCATGGCTATTATATCGGCTACAAGTATCAGCGCGGGCTGGAACGGCTTGGCCAGGGCGAACGCGCGGCGCTGAAGGACTTTGCCTTCTCGCTGATGTTCGATCTCTACGATATCGAGGCGAAATATACCGCCGATCTCTATGACGGAATCGGGCTGACCGAGGACGTGAAGGCGTTTTTGCACTACAACGCCAACAAGGCCCTGCAGAATCTGGGCTACGAGGCGCTGTTTCCGCCCGCCGCCTGCGAGGTCAACCCGGCCATCATGGCCGCCCTGTCGCCCGACAGCGAGAACCACGATTTCTTTTCGGGGTCGGGATCGTCCTATGTGATCGGCAAGGCCATCGCCACCGAGGACGAGGACTGGGATTTCTAGGCGGGCGACCGGCGGCAGCCGAACCGGACCGGCGATTGCCGTCGGCCGGCCCAAGCGCGCCGCCTTTCACCGCCCTGCCGCCGGTGCTAGGCTTTCATTGCCAGGCATGCAGGCGAGGACATGATGAGCCACAGCAACCTTGAACTCAGATCGACCGTCACCTCCGACGGCACCCTCAGGATCACGCTCGATCCCGTTCCCGTCCGCGCGCCCGAGGCCGGCGAATTGCTGGTCCGCCTCGAGGCCGCGCCGATCAATCCATCCGATCTTGGCCTGCTCTATGGCCCGGCCGACATGCAGACCCTGACGGTCGAGGGCTCGGGCGAGGCGCGCGCGCTGACCGCGAAAATTCCCCAGGCTGCGATGGCGCCGCTGGCGGCACGGTTCGACCAGTCGATGCCGGTCGGCAACGAGGGCGCGGGACTGGTGATCGAGGCCGGTCCCGACCTTGGGGATATGGTCGGCAAGCGCGTCGCGATGATCGGCGGGGCGATGTATGCGCAGCTGCGGCTGATCCGGGCCGAATCCTGCATTGTGCTGCCCGAGGGTGCGACCTCCGCCCAAGGCGCCTCGTTGTTCGTCAATCCGCTGACCGCACTGGGATTTACCGAGACCATGCGGGCCGAAGGGCACAGCGCAATCGTTCACGCGCCCGGCGCGTCGAATCTGGGTCAGATGCTGGTGCGCATCTGCCAGGAGGACGGGATCGGTCTGGTCAGCATCGTGCGCAGCCGGCAGCAGGCGGATCTGCTGCGCGAGATCGGCGCCACACATGTGGTGGACAGCAGCGCCGATGATTTCCGGCAGCAACTGGAACAGGCGATTGCCGAGACCGGGGCCACGATCGGCTTTGACGCGATCGGGGGGGGCGAGATGACCAGCATGATGCTGAACGCGATGGAGGCCGTCGCGGTCCGGTCCATGGACAGCTACAACCGCTATGGTTCGCAGTCCGCGAAACGGGTCTATATCTATGGCGCGCTGGATACCGGGCCCACGATCCTCAAGCGCGGTTTCGGCTTTGCCTGGAATATCGGCGGCTGGCTTCTGTTCAACTTTCTCGGCAATGCCGATCCCTCGGTCGCCGCGCGGATGCGCCAGCGTGTCGTTGACGGGATGAAGACCACCTTTGCCAGCCACTACACGGCCGAGATCGGTCTGGACGATCTGTTGAAGCCCGAGATCGCCGAAGCCACGCAGCGCAAGGCGACGGGCGAGAAATACCTGGTCGTTCCCTGACGGCGCCGCCATGGCGGCGCGGACCCGGCCGACCGATGCCCGAAACCGGAACCGGCTTTGACTCTGCGCTCGGGCGGGGATAGTCAGCCGGATCGGCTGTCCTGCAGCGCGGGCAGGGGGCCCGGGCAAGGGTCCGGGCCGTTCCATCGGCCGCAAGGGCCCTTTCAGGCGAAACAGATGACACAGAACAATATCGCAGCGCCGCTGGCCGCGGCTCTGGCCGAGCGGGGCTATGACACCCTGACAGCGGTGCAGCAGGCCGTGCTGAACCCGGATGCGAAGGGACGCGACCTGCTGGTCTCGGCGCAGACCGGTTCGGGCAAGACCGTGGCCTTCGGAATCGCCGCGGCGCCCGATCTGCTGGATGGCGCGGACAGGCTGCCCGAGGATTCCGGTCCGCTGGCGCTGGCCATCGCGCCGACGCGCGAACTGGCGCTTCAGGTCGCGGCGGAACTGGGCTGGCTCTATGCGGCGACGGGCGCGCGGATCGCGACCTGCGTCGGCGGCATGGATTACCGGACCGAGCGTCGGGCCCTGGCTCAGGGGGCGCAGATCGTGGTCGGCACGCCGGGCCGCCTGCGCGATCATCTGGAACGTGGCAGCCTCGATCTGTCGGGTCTGCGCGTCGCGGTGCTGGACGAGGCCGACGAGATGCTGGATCTGGGCTTTCGCGAGGATCTGGAATTCATCCTGCAATCCGCCGCCGACAGCCGCCGCACGCTGATGTTCTCGGCCACCGTTCCCGCCGCGATCGAGAAACTGGCCCGCGATTTCCAGCGTGACAGCCTGCGCATCGCCGCGATGGGCGAGGCGCGCCAGCACGGCGACATCGCCTATCGCGCGCTGTCGGTCGCCGTTCGCGACCGCGAGAACGCGATCTTCAACCTGCTGCGCTTCTACGAGGCGCGGACCGCCATCGTCTTCTGCAAGACGCGGGCCAATGTGAACCACCTGCTGGCGCGGATGGGCAATCGCGGCTTTCGCGTGGTGGCGCTGTCGGGCGAATTGTCCCAGCAGGAACGCACCCACGCCCTGCAAGCTTTGCGCGACGGTCGGGCACGGGTCTGCATCGCCACGGATGTCGCCGCGCGCGGCATCGACCTGCCGGGGCTGGAACTGGTCATCCATGCCGATCTGCCCACCAATTCCGAAACGCTGCTGCACCGCTCGGGGCGAACCGGGCGTGCCGGGGCCAAGGGGGTTTCGGCGCTTGTCGTCAGCCCGTCGGAATACCGAAAGGCGCAGCGGCTGTTGCAGGGCGCGAAAGTCACCGCCGAATGGGGCAAGGCACCTTCGGCCGAAGAGGTCGGCTACCGCGACGACCAGCGGATGATGGATCACCCGGCGCTGACCGCCCCGCTGGATGATATGGGCGTGGCACAGGATTTGCTGGCGCGGGTCGGCCCCGAACGGATCGCCGCCGCCTTCGTGCAATTGTGGCGCGAGGGCCGGCCGCCGCCCGAAGTCCTGTCCGACGTGCCGCAGCCCGCGCAAGCTGCGCCGCGCGCGCCGCGCGATTTCGGCGCCGCCGTCTGGTTCGCGCTGTCGGTCGGCCATAGCGGACGGGCCGAGGCGCGCTGGCTTCTGCCCAAGATCTGCGAGTCCGGCGGCATCACCCGCGACGCGATCGGCGCGATTCGGGTGCGCGAGCATGAAACCCATGTCCAGATCGCCATCGCCGAGGCCCCCCGCTTCGGCGAAACGACCGAGATCGAACCGGGCCTGACCATGCGCCGGCTTCAGGGCGAGCCGGGACCGGAACGCGCGGCGGTGAAATCGCCCGGATCGGCCCGTCCCGCGCGCGCGCCGCAACCCGAGGGCACGCCCGGATCAAGGCCCGCAGCCCCGGTTCGTGCCGCGGCGAAACCCGCCCCGGCAGGCAAGCGCGCCGAGGCCGACGCGCCCGCCAAGGCCCGGGCGAAACCGCGCTGGAGCGCGGCCGACAAGGCCGCGAGGGCAAGGAAGGAGGCCTCGGCGCAGTCCGCCCGCGAAGCCGGGTCGGAGACTGCCAAGGGCAAGACGAAGACGGGCGCCAAGGCCAGGTCGCGGCCGTTCGCGTCGAAGCCGCCCCGGTCCGGGCAGGCCGCTTCCGGTCGTCGCAAGGGCTGAACGGCGGGGGACCGGCCCCGCACGGTTCGCCAGCGGGACGAGGGCGCGGGCACGGGTTCGGCGCCGAAAGGGGTTACAGCGTGTCGGCCAGATCGCGTGCGGTCTGTTTCAGCAGCGGCAGATGTTGGCGCGCGGCGTCCAGCGTCAGGCGCTGGACCGGTGCGTGAAAGGACAGCGTGCCGAAAACCCGGTCCAGATGGTCGCGGATCGGCACCGCCAGGGCGATCATGCCTTCGACCATCTCCTGATCGTCCTCGCCATGGCCGCGCTCGCGCGTCAGCGCGATCTCGTCCGCCAGGGCGAGGGGCGTGGTGATGGAGTGGGGCGTCCGGGCGGCCAGGGTCAGCCGGCCCAGCAGCCGCGTGAACTGCGCCGGGGGCAGGGTGGACAGGTAGGTCTTGCCCGCCGATGTGCAATGCAGCGGCACACGGGTGCCGATGGGCAGGCGGATGCGCAGCGGCCAGTGGGTCTCGACCCGGTCCACATAGACCATGGCGTCGCCATCGGGCATCGAGATGTTGCAGGTCTCGCCAATGGCCTCGGCCAGCCCTTTCAGTATCGCCATGCGTTCGCGGCGCAGGCCCGGCCCGCTGAACGTGTTGGCGGCCAGACGGCGCAGCAGATGCCCCGCGACATAGCCGCGCCCACCCAGATCGCGCATCAGCCAGCCATCATGTTCCAGGGTCTGCAACAGCCGGTGGATGGTGGGTTTGGGCAGATCCAGTGCCTCGCCCAGTTCGGCGGCCGAAACCGGGGCCGCGGCCTCGGCCACGGTTTTCAGGATATAGAGCGGGCGCAGGTTGTTCTGCGGCGCCTTGTCGCCGCCCGTCTCTGCAACCTTGCCCGCGCTGTCCATGTCGCCCGCCCGCATTCGCGCCATATCCGGTCCTTCACCGCGACGGCAGCAGGATCGTGGCCAGCGACGGCGTGACAGCCACGATGATCCAGACACTCAGCAGCGCCGCAAGGTAATACAGCGCATAGCGCAGCAGCCGCATGTAGGGAACCCCGGTCACGCTGGAGGCGACATAGAGGTTCAGCCCGTAGGGCGGGGTCACGAACCCGATCGAGGCGCCGACCAGGAAGATCACCGCGAAATGGACCGGATCCATGCCGTTGGCGGCGGCCAGGGGCGCGAGGATCGGCGCCAGGATGATCGTGACCGGCAGGCTTTCCAGCACCATCCCCGCGACGAAGATGATCGCCATCGAGGCGGCCAGCATGACCCAGTATCCGCCCAGGCCAGAGACCCATTGTCCGATTGCCTCCTGCGCGCCCAGCAGCGACAGGATCTGCTGCATCACCACCGAGATCCCGATCAGTGGCGCAAGGATGCCCGTGATCTGCGCCGAACGCATCGTCACCGAGGGCAGGTCGCGGATGCGGAAACCCTCGACCAGGATGCTGGCGGCATAGGTCCGGGGCCGGCCGTGCTCATCCATGCCGGATGCGACCAGCGGAAACAGCCAGCGGCTGAGGACGCCCACGATCACGCAGAATCCCACGGTGACGGCGGCGGCCTCGGTGGGCGAGAACTTGCCCGTATAGATGCCCCACAGCACCAGCCCGATGGCGAAGAAGCCCAGCCAGGCACCGAACGCGGTGCGCAGCACGCGGCCCATGTCGAAGGGGATGATGTGGCCCCAGCCATGGATGCGCGACATGAGCCAGCAGACGAACTGCATCGCCAAGACCATCATCACGCCGGGAATGATCCCCGCCACGAAAAGGTCCGAGATCGGCAGGGTCATCAGGAAGCCATAGACGATGAAGATGATCGAGGGCGGGATGATGATCCCCACCGTGCCGCCGGCTGCGGCAGTAGCGGCGGCGAAGCGCGTGTCATAGCCGCCCTTCACCATCTCGGGATGCATCATCGAGCCGATCGTGGCCGTGGTGGCGGAATTCGACCCCGAGATCGCCGCGAACAACCCGCAGGCCCCGATCGAGGCCATCGCCAGGCCACCGCGCAGCCAGCCCAGAACCGCATAGGCGAAATCCGACAGGCGACGGGCGATGCCGGCCTTGTTGATCAGGTCGCCGGTCAGGATGAACAGCGGCATGGCCAGCAGCGCGAACCCGTTCGAGAAGGCATAGGTCAGCGCCGCGCCGATATTGTCGAAGGTCAGGCCCAGCACGATCGAACAGCCGATGACCCAATAGGCGATGACCAGAAAGACCGGCACGCCCAGCATGAACAGGCCGGTGACGGCCAGCGAAATCAGGGTGATCCAGAACGGGTCTGTCATGATGGCCTCTCAGGTATCGCCCAGGGTTGTCATCTCGATCAGCGGCGCGTTCTCGCGGAAGCGGCGCAGATCCTCGATCATGTTCTCGACCGCGCGGGCGGCAAGGATGGTGAAGGAGACCGGAACCAGGATCACGAACCACCAGACCATCACATTGTCGGTCCCGAGCAGGATCTGGAAATTCGAGGCCGAATTGGCCGCCAGCCGCAGCGTCGTGGTGACGGCGATCCAGGACATGCCCAGCCACAGCACGCCGTCCAGCAGCAGGCAGGCCAGTTGCCCCGCGCGCGGCAGCCGCGTGCGGAATTCGGCAAAGGACAGATGCGCGCGCAGCTTGACATTGAAGGCGCAGCCGAACCAGGTCAGCAGCAGGAACAGATAGGGCGGCAAGGTCGTGGACCACGGCTCTTGCAGGTTCAGTGTGAAGCGGCGGATCACCTCGATGAAGATGATCGCGGCGATGGCCAGATAGACGATGACCATCAGCGCCCGTTCGAGATGCCGGTCCAGCAGCGGCACCAGCTTGAACAGCGCAAGGATCAGGGCGCCGCCGCCGACCATCACGATCAGTCCGACGGCCCATCCCGCGGGTTCTCCAAGCGCGGTATTGATTTCCCAGCTGTCGCGCGACGCCAGCGCAGACAGGATCGCACCGAATTCGGCGACGAAACGTTCCATCTTTCCGATCTCCCCCCGGAATTGCGGCACCCGAGAAACGGATGCCGCGCTGGCGGTTCAGGCCGAGCGCCACCAGCGGCGCGGCTCGACATTTTCGGGCTTGGTGTCGGCCGGGATCTCGCGCGCGATGCGATAGATCTCGTCATAGGTGTCGATGCCGCCCGACCACTGCATCAGGCGCTCGCGCCATTGGCTCCATGGATCGGGATTGAATTCGGGCGAACACATCTCTTCGGCCTTCTTCAGTTCCTCGTCCGACAGGAAGGCGGTGCGCACGTTGTTTTCGGCAAAGATCGTGTCGGGCAATTGCGGGTCCGAGAAGCCGACCGTCTTGATCAATGCCGCCTCGTTCGCGGCCTGCGACTGAACCTGGGCCAGATAGGCCGATTCCATCACCGCGTCCTGCAAGGGACCGTCGAGGCTGTCGAAAACCTTGGACGACATCCCGCAATGTTCGTTGCCAGAGAAGAATCGCAGATCGACCGACTGGCTGACCACCGGCGCCATGTTGGCGTAGGCCACGGCCGAGGCCCAGGTTTCGGCGCCGTCGATCAGGCCCTGTTTCAGCCCGTCGATGGTTTCCTCCCAGGCGACCGGCACCGGGTTGAGGTTCATCAGCTGCATCGCGATCCGGCCAAGCTGGGTGCCGGTGACGCGGTTCTTGGTGCCGGCAAGCTGGTCGATGCTGGTGACCAGATCCCGGTCCTTCCATTTCAGGCCCAGCTGGATGCCGCGCAGTTCGCAATGGGTGAACAGGAACTTGATCCCGTGGCGCTTTTCCAGCGGATCGCGCAGGATGCGCTGGCTTTCGGGGCTGTAGAAGAAATGATACTGCGAGGCCCGGTTGGGGAACATGTAGGCGAAGTCCAGCACGTTGTAATAGGGCGCCACGCCGGCCGAATTCTGGGTCGAGGCGGCGAAGAAATCCACCACGCCAAGCTGGGTCTTCTCGACGCAATCAAGCTGGCCGCAGATCTGGTTGTCGCCGATGAATTCGATCCGGATCTCGCCATCGGTGCGCTCTTCCAGGTCGCGGGCGAATTGCAGAAAGCCCGCGCGCTCGATCAGCAGGTTGCGGGCATTGAAACCCGAGGCCCCCATCTTGAACGTGTGCTTGGCCTCTTTCGAGAATCGCTTGTCATAGGTCGATTCCGCCGCGCGGGCCAGTTCGGCCGTGCTCAGCAAACCCGCCGCCCCGGTCAGTGCCATCGCCGTCGAGGTCATCCCGAACCGGCCGGCAACGCGCAGGATATCACGCCGCGAGACGCCACGAATCGTGTCGATTCTTCCCGTCATCACATTCCTCCTCCCTAAAGATGCGATTTTTGAGACTTGTGGTATCATTTCTAATCATATAGGTTTCAATTGCAAGCCAAAATTTCAGGGCCGGCCGATCAGGCCATGCGCAGCTTCGGGAGGGGGAAAATTGCAGACCGATTATCTTGTCGTCGGCGCCGGATCTGCCGGCTGCGCCATCGCCAACCGCCTGTCGGCCGATCCGGGCGTCACCGTCACCCTGCTGGAGGCCGGTTCCTGGGACTGGAATCCGTGGATTCACATTCCGGTCGGCTATTTCAAGACAATGAACAACCCGTCGGTGGACTGGTGCTACCGGACCGAGCCGGATCCCGGCCTGAACGGCCGGCGGCTGGAATGGCCGCGCGGCAAGGTGATGGGCGGATCGTCGTCGCTGAACGGGCTTCTTTATGTGCGCGGACAGCCGCAGGATTACGACCGCTGGGCGCAGATGGGCTTTTCCGGCTGGTCCTGGGACGATGTGCTGCCACTGTTCAAGCGGGCCGAGAACCAGGAACGCGGCGCCGATGATTATCACGGCGCGGGCGGGCCGCTGAACGTGTCGGACATGCGCCTGTCGCGGGCGATCTGCGATGCCTGGGTCACGGCGGCGCAGGCGGCGGGATTTCCGTTCAACCCCGATTACAACGGCGCCGCGCAGGAAGGCGTGGGCTATTTCCAGCTGACCACCCGCAAGGGCCGGCGCTGCTCGGCCGCCGTGGCCTATATCCATCCGATCCGCAAGCGCCCCAATCTGCGCATCATCACCCGCGCCGCGACCCGTCGCGTGGTGATAGAGGACGGGCGCGCGGTGGCGGTCGAATATGCCGACCGCTCGGGCAAGACGCAGCGCATCGAGGTGAAGGGCGAGGTGATCCTGTCCGCCGGCGCCATCGGCAGCCCGCAGATCCTGATGCTTTCGGGCGTGGGCGAAGCCGCGCATCTGGCCGAACACGGCATTCCCGTCGCCGCCGATCTGCCGGGCGTGGGACAGGGCCTTCAGGACCATCTTCAGGCCCGGCTGATCTATACCTGCAATGAACCCACGCTGAACGACGAGGTTCGCAAGCTGTGGCAACAGGCCCGAATCGCGCTGAAATACGCCATGTTCCGCGCCGGCCCGATGAGCATGGCGGCCAGCCTCGCCACCGGGTTCATGCGCACCAACGATCGCGTCGCGACCCCCGATATCCAGTTCCATGTCCAGCCCTGGTCCGCCGACAGCCCGTCCCAGGGCGTGCATCCGTTTTCGGCCTTCACCATGTCGGTCTGCCAGTTGCGCCCCGAAAGTCGCGGCAGCATCCGGCTGAAATCGGCCGATCCGTCGGTCTATCCCGCCATTCACCCGAATTACCTGGCGACCGAAACCGATTGCCAAACCATCGTCGACGGGGTCAGGATCGCCCGCCGGATCGCCGCAGAGCGCCCGCTGTCGGGCAAGATCACCGGCGAGATGCGCCCCGGCCCCGAGGTCCGGGACGATGCCGCGCTGCTGGACTGGGTGCGCAATTCGGCCACGACGATCTTTCATCCGACCGGCACCGCCGCGATGGGGCCGGTGCTGGACGACCGTCTGCGGGTCAAGGGCATTCGCGGCCTGCGCGTCGCCGATTGCTCGATCATGCCCGAGATCGTCTCGGGCAACACCAATGCCCCCGCGATCATGATCGGCGAAAAGGCCGCCGATCTCCTGCGCGAGGATCGCAGGCGCGGGGCCTGACCACAATCTCCGGGAAAGGGAGTTTTGAGCCATGAGGATGACGACTGAAGAGGCGTTTGTCAAGGTTTTGCAGTTGCATGGGATCGAGCATGCTTTTGGGATCATCGGTTCTGCGATGATGCCTGTGAGCGATCTTTTTCCGCGGGCCGGGATCACCTTCTGGGATTGCGCGCACGAGACGAATGCGGGTCTGATGGCGGACGGGTTCACGCGCTCGACGGGCAGGATGTCGATGGCGATCGCGCAGAACGGTCCGGGGGTGACGGGTTTTGCGACGCCGGTGAAGACGGCCTACTGGAACCACACGCCGCTGCTGCTGGTGACGCCGCAGGCGGCGAACAAGACCATCGGGCAGGGCGGTTTCCAGGAGATGGAGCAGATGCGGCTGTTTGCCGATTGCGTCTGCTACCAGGAGGAGGTGCGCGATCCCTCGCGCATCCCCGAGGTGCTGAACCGGGTGATCATGCAGGCCTGGCGCAATTCGGCGCCGGCGCAGATGAACATCCCGCGCGATTTCTGGACCCAGGTGATCGACGTCGATCTGCCGCAGGTGGTGGCGTTCGAACGTCCCGCGGGCGG
>NZ_DHXG01000007.1:12973-14903 GCF_002413585.1 Paracoccus sp. UBA5162 | reverse complement strand
CCCTGCCTCGGCAGATGACCGGCGGCGCCGGGGGCGGGAAACAGCCAGCGCGCGCCTTTGTCGGCAATCGCCCGGCCCAGCGGGCTGGACCTGTCGGCCCGATCGCGGATCCGCAGCCATTCCGCAAGCGCCGTCCTGGCCGGTCCGGTCAGCGGGACCATGCGTTCCTTGCCGCCCTTGCCCCGGATCAGCAGCACGGCAGGATCGCCCCGGCAGGACGCGACCGGCAGCGCGACCAGTTCACTGACGCGCATTCCGGTGGCATAGAGCAGCTCGATCAGGCACCGGTTGCGGGTCCGATCAGTCCGGGTCCGGCCGATCTCGGGGGCGACCCGAAGCATGGCCTCGATCTCGGCCCGGTCCAGCGTCGCGGGCAGGCGGTGGGCGCGGCCGGGACCGGTGATGCGGATGGCCGGGTCGTCCTGGCGCCAACCCTCTTCCAGGGCAAAGCGGGTGAACTGGCGGATCGAGGACAGCCGCCTTGCGCGCGTGGCCCGCGACAGGCCCTGGGCGTCGCAATGGGCGAGATAGCTTTCGATCGTTTCGCGACCCAGTAGCGCCAGAGAGGATTCGCGCCGGGCCAGCCAGTCGGACAGATCGCGCAGATCGCGGCCATAGGCCAGCAGCGTATTGCGCGCGGCCCCGGCTTCGGCGGCCTGGGCGTCCAGAAAGGCCGAGATGGCGCGGTAATCGGGCGTCATTGCGGCGCTTTCGTCATCACCGGCAGCAGCGAAAGCTGCGCGGCGGCAAGATCGGCATCCGCCTCGAGGCCCAGTCCGCGCAAGACCGCCAGCCCGCGCCCGGCGCGGGCCAGATCACCATCAAGTCCGGCATCGATATCGGCCATCGCGGCCAGCAGCGCCTCGCCGCGCCGTTGGGCCGGAGGCGGGGTCTGACCGCTTAGAAGCACGGGATCGGTCGGCAGTGGCGTCGCGGCGGGCAGGCCTTGCCATTGGCGCAGCCAGCTCGCGACCTCGCCCGCGCGGCCTTCCAGGTTCGGCGGCAATTCGTCGGCCACCATCGCGGCCAGCACATCCGCCATGCCGGCCGCGCGGAACTGATCGAAGGCCGCCGGCAGGGCGGCGGCGGGATCGCCCTGTGCCAGGGCCGCCTCAAGCGTGCGCATGGCCCCGGCGCGTTCCCAGACCCCGCCCGAAGCCGGGGGTTTCTGTTCGGCATAGATCGCGCGCAGACGACCGGGGTCGATGGCGCCGATCCGGGCCAGACGCTCGGCCGCTTCCAGGCGCGTCTTCCAGCCATTATTGGCGCGCAGGTCGGACTGGGCGAAGGCGATGGGCAGGCCCAGGCTGGGCAGCGGCTGGCCGATCGCCTCGAAGATGCGGAAATTCAGCGGCGTCATCGGCTGCGACGGTTCCAGCACCTCGCCGCTATCGACGAAGGTATCGTCAAGGAAATGCTGCATCAGCAGCGCCTGATCGGCGGAAATCAGACGCAGGCGTTCGGCCCCGCTCAGGCTGATCGCGGCGGCGGCCCAGTCGCCGGTCTGGGCCAGGCAGAAGATGCGCGCGGCAAAGCTGGGCGCGATGCCGGGCGTGGTGTTCATGATGTCGCAGGCGCGGCTCTCGTCGCCCTCGAGCAGCGCGATATCGAACAGGCGGCGAAAGATCTGCGGATCGCCCGCGCCCGTCGCCATCAGCAGCGCCTGGGCCCGGTCCAGCGCGCCCATGTCCAGCAATCTGTCGGCCCGCGCCAGCAGCAGTTGCCCGCTTTCCACGGCAGCCGGGCCGGCACCGGTATCGGCACCGCTATCGGTATCGGCCGGAGCATCGGCGGGCCCGGGGATCGGCGGCGGCAATTGCGCGGTCAGCAGGCGCAGCATCAGCGCGGTCATCGCCGGCAGGCGCGCGGGCGTCTGTCGGATCGGATCCAGCAGATCGGCCGTCGCGCTGCCCTGCCACAGATCGGCGGG
>NZ_DHXG01000007.1:10439-12674 GCF_002413585.1 Paracoccus sp. UBA5162 | reverse complement strand
TGCCCTGCCACAGATCGGCGGGCAGACCCGCGCGGCGCGGCGATTGCGTGCCCGCCGCATCCGGATCGCCATGGCCAAGCCGCGTCACCTGAACCTGCCCGACCGAGCCGGAAGGGGCCACCGGGCGCGGATTTCCGGCCGCGCCTTCCACACCGGGCGGCGGTTTCTGCCCCGGCCGCCAGGACGAACTTTCGCGCGGCGGCGCCTTCAGGCTGCCCGACAGCCAGTCGCTTGCCGACAGGGGCTGTTGCTGGGCGGCGGCAGGCAGGCCCAGCATCAGCGCCAGGGTCGCGCCGCGCATCAGGCGAAAGGAAAGGTCTCTAGTCACCGGAACCGCCCATGGTCGGGATCGGTTTGCGGACTTCCTGTCGGTCGGCCTGCATGTCGCCGAAATAGGCGTAACCGACCAGCCCGAACAGAGCCGCCAGAATCAGCACCACCAGAACCTTGATCAACCGCATCGAATCTTGCCTCGCTCGCCGTGAAATTTCGTGTCTTTCGGCCGGTCTTTCGCCCGCTCGGCCTGAATATATATGGCAATTTCCGAAAGATCACGCCATTCAGTCAGCCCAGAACAGGGGAGACGGGAATGGCGCAGCGTCTGGGTCGGCATATTCTGCTGATCGGCATGATGGGGGCGGGCAAAACCGCCGTGGGCCATGAACTGGCCCGCCGTCTGCGCGTGCCCTTCACCGATTCCGATACCGAGATCGAGGCCGCCGCGGCGATGACCATCTCGGAAATCTTCGCCCGCGACGGCGAGGCCTTCTTCCGCGACCGCGAATCACAGGTCATCGCGCGAATCCTGGGTCAGGGACCGGGCGTGATCTCGACCGGGGGCGGGGCCTGGATGCAGGCGCGCAATCGCGAGATGATCCGCCGGCGGGCCATGTCGGTCTGGCTGAATTGCGATCTGGAGATCCTGTGGCATCGGGTGCGGCAACGCGCGACCCGGCCGTTGTTGCAGACCGCCGATCCCAAGGGCACGCTGGAGCATCTGCTGGCGCAGCGCGCACCGGTCTATGCGATGGCGGACCTGGACTTTCGGGTCCGCTCGGGCGACAGCATCGAACAATCCGCGACCCGGCTGTTGCAGGCGATCCGCCACGCCGATGCCGACCTTTTGCAGGAGACGAAATGACTGTCGCCGAAGACCCTGTTGCCGTTCATGTGCCGCTGGGCGCGCGTGCCTACGAGGTGCGCATCGGCGCGGGTCTGATCAGACGCGCGGGGGCCGAGATCGCGCCGCTGCTGATCCGCCCGCGTCTGGCCGTCGTCACCGACGAAAATGTCGCGCGCCTGCACCTGGCGACGTTTCGCGACGCGCTCTCGGCGGCGGGCATCGCCTGCGAGGCGCTGGTGCTGCCGGCGGGCGAGGGCACCAAAAGCTGGCCGCACCTGACCCGCGTGGTGGAATGGCTGCTGGAAAACCGGATCGAACGACGCGATATGGTGGTCGCGTTCGGCGGCGGCGTGATCGGCGATCTGGTGGGTTTCGCGGCCGCGATCCTTCGGCGCGGAGTGCGCTTCGTCCAGGTCCCGACGTCGTTGCTGGCGCAGGTCGACAGCAGTGTCGGCGGCAAGACCGGTATCAACTCCGCCCATGGCAAGAACCTGATCGGCGCCTTCCACCAGCCGGCGCTGGTCTTGGCCGATATCGCGCTGCTGGACAGCCTGGAGACGCGCGATTTTCTGGCCGGCTATGGCGAGGTGGCGAAATACGGGCTGCTGGGGGACGCGGATTTCTTCGCCTGGCTCGAAACGAATGCGTCGCGGCTGCGATCCGATCCGGCGGCACGGCAACACGCGGTGGCCCATTCGGTGGCGATGAAGGCCGCCATCGTCAGCCGCGACGAGACCGAGCAGGGTGAGCGCGCGCTTTTGAACCTGGGCCACACCTTCGGACACGCGCTGGAAGCCGCGACCGGATATTCCGGCCGGTTGCTGCATGGCGAGGGGGTGGCGATCGGCTGCGCGTTGGCCTTCGATCTGTCGGCGCGGATGGGGCTGTGCAGCCAGGAGGCGCCATCGCGGGTGGCCCAGCATCTGCGGCAGATGGGGATGCCCGCGCGCCTGTCGGAGATTCCGGGCGATCTGCCCGATGATGCGGCGCTGGTCGCGCTGATGGGGCAGGACAAGAAGGTGCTGGACGGGCGGCTTCGCTTTGTCCTGGCCCGCGATATCGGCGCGGCTTTCGTCTGCGACCAGGTTCCGGGCGATCTGCTGCGCCAATTG
>NZ_DHXG01000007.1:9599-10034 GCF_002413585.1 Paracoccus sp. UBA5162 | reverse complement strand
GCGCCAGCCTGCGCCGGGACGCGGCGTCAGACGACTTCGCGGCCCGCCAGGATCGCCCGCACCATGTCATCGGCAAGATCGGTCGTGGTGCGATCCTCGGCCTCGGCGCGTTGCAGCAGCGTCTGCATCCGCCCGGCGATGGCCTCAAGGCGGGACTGCCGCCAGGCGTCGTCCTGTCCGTGGATTTCGCTGGCGACGCTGATGATCCCGCCGGCATTGACGACGTAGTCGGGCAGATAGACGACGCCGCGCCGGTGCAGTCGGGCCGCGATGCCGGGCGTCGCAAGCTGGTTGTTGGCCGCGCCGCAGATCAGCCGCGCTTGCAGCCTGTCGGCGGCATCCGGCGTCAGCACGCCGCCCAGGGCGCAGGGCGCAAGGATCTCGGCCGGCTGATCGAAGACCGCGCCCGCCGCGCAGATCCGGGCCCCCAGCCGC
>NZ_DHXG01000007.1:0-9183 GCF_002413585.1 Paracoccus sp. UBA5162 | reverse complement strand
CCCAGCCCCTGGACCAGCACCCGGCGCCCGGCCAGATCGTCGCTGCCAAAGACGTGCCGCGCGCCGACCCGAAGACAGCGGAACACACCCTCGGCTGTCCAGGGCGAGGGATCGCCCGAGCCCTGCGACAATCCGACGGCATAGCGCGTCTCTTGCGCGGCCAGGGCCATGTCGTCGGGCGACACGCCGACGTCTTCTGCGGTATAGTAGAGGCCGCCCAGGGTCTCGACCGCGCGGCCGAAGGCACGCATCATCGCAGGTGACTTGTCGCGTCGCGCGTCGCCGATGATGACCGCCTTGCCGCCGCCCAGCCCCAGCCCGGCCATCGCGTTCTTCGATGTCATCCCGGCCGCGAGCCGCGTCACATCAGCGATCGCCTCGGCATCACTGGCATAGGGCCACATCCGGCAGCCTCCGGCCGCGGGGCCCAGCACCGTCGAATGAAGACAGATCAGCGCCCGCAGACCGGCCTCGGGCGCCTCGGCCAGGACCAGCCTCTCGAAGCCCCGGGGCGGGTCCAGATCCCGTGTCGTGACATCCATGTTCGGTTCCTCCCATCTCGCGCGATCCCGGATGACGGATCGACATGGACGGTCAGAAACGCCGCGAAAGACGGTATTGCAAGCCAGGGATCATCTGCAAAGATCGTGGCCGGAACGCGCAATTTGCAAAAGGCCGGATTGGCGAGCCGCGCAACCTTCGCGCCGGCGGCCGGACATGACAACTGTCGGCCCGAAGGGACCGCCCGGCCGATTCGCCCTGTTCCGGTCTCAGAACGGGATTTCGTCGTCGTAGTCGCTGCGCCCGCCGCCGGCCGAAGGGGCGCTGTCGCCGCCGCCGCCCGAATAGCCGCCGCCGCGACCTTCGTCATAGCCGCCGCCGCCCGCGCCGCCGCCTTCGCCGCGTCCATCCAGCATCTGCAAGGTGCCGTTGAACCCGCGCAGGACGATTTCGGTCGTGTAGCGGTCCTGCCCGGACTGGTCCTGCCATTTGCGGGTTTCCAGCTGGCCCTCGATATAGACCTTGCTGCCCTTCTTCAGGAACCGTTCGACCACGCCGACCAGCCCTTCGGACATGATCGCGACCGAATGCCATTCGGTCTTTTCCCGGCGCTCGCCGCTGTTGCGGTCCTTCCACTGCTCCGAGGTGGCGATGCGGAGGTTCGCCACCTTGCCGCCGTTCTGGAAGGTGCGGATCTCGGGATCGCGGCCCAGATTGCCGATCAGGATGACCTTGTTGACGCTGCCTGCCATGACGCGGATTCCCTGCTTTCGTGTCGCTTCGACATCGGTCTATCCAGCCCGCGGCCTCAGTGCAATCGGCGAGTTCCCGCCGACCGCGTTCGGGCCCGGAACCGTCGGGGTGCCGCGGCTGGCGGAAAGGGCGGTTTGCTGTATAGTCGCCGGAAAAGCCAAGAACATGAACGAGGGCGAAGGCATGAGGATCATCTCAAGCATGAAGGCGGGGCTGTGCGCGCTGCTGATGACGGCGCTCGCGGTTCCGGTTTCGGCCCAGGGCCTGCGCCTGTCGGGCAGTTCCTCGAAGTCGCGGGCCGAACAATTCGCGCGCCAGACGCGGCTGATGGATTCGCGACTGGCCGGTCAGTATCAGGAATCGGCGCGGCTTCAGCCCGGCGGCAAGGATCGCGGTATCGCCGACATCCAGTTGTCCAACCGTATCCCGGCCTATCGTGGCAGAAGCAGCGACTATATCCCCCATGCCCGCGCGGCGGCCCGCAAATATGGTGTGCCCGAGGATCTTTTCCTGCGTCTCGTGCAGCAGGAATCGGGCTGGAACCCGCGCGCCCGCTCGCGCAAGGGGGCGACCGGGTTGGCGCAGCTGATGCCCGGCACGGCGGCCAAACTGGGGGTGAATCCGCTTGATCCGGTGCAGAATCTGCAAGGCGGGGCACGCTATCTGCGCATGATGTACAACCAGTTCGGCAATTGGCGGCTGGCGCTTGCGGCCTATAATGCCGGGCCGGCGGCGGTGGCGAAGTATAACGGCGTGCCGCCCTATCGCGAGACGATGAATTACGTCCGCGTCATCGCGGGAAGCTGATCACCGCCGGGGATCGGGTCCGCATTTCGACGGAGCGGCCCCCATGCGCAGCAGCACCGAGCGCGGAATCCGGTATTGCCGCGCGACCGAGGGCCAGTCGCGCAGGCCCGCCATTTCGCGCGTGACCATGAATTCCCACGCGGCGCGGGCCGCGGGCTCGATCAGGTTTTCCCGGCCTGCATCGTCGCAGTCTTCCAGCGCCGCCAGCGCGCGCTCGAGCCGTCTGCCCGCCATGCCCAGGGACGAGGCGCGTTCGGCCCGAAATTCGTCCTCGATCAGGCTTTGCTGATCGCGGCCGCGGGCGCTGGCCCAGTCGAGGCGGAGGAAAAGGTCCGACATGGATTTCGTTCCCGGAACTGCCGCCATCCAGCCTAGCGCGCTGCGGCCCAGGTGCAAGGGGGCCGGTCCGGTTTGCTCAGACTTCCTCGATCCGCAGTTCCACGGGGTCGCTGACAAGCACGCCGGTGCGCGGCAGTGCTTCGATCGCGTAGTCGATGGCCTCGGGCGTCGTCTTGTGGGTTACGACCAGCACCGGCACGCTGCTGTCGCTGTGCTGGCCGTATTGACGCATCCGGTCGATCGAGATTCCGGCATCGCCGAGAACCGTCGCCACCTTGGCCAGCGCGCCGGGCTTGTCCTGCAATTCCAGCCGCATGTAATAGGCCGCGGGCACCGCCGTGCGGGCGGGCTTGGCCCGTTGCAGCGCGGCGGCGGGCTGGCCGAAGACCGGCATCCGGACACCGCGCGCGATCTCGACCACGTCGGACAGGACCGCGCTGGCGGTCGGGCCTTCGCCGGCACCGGCGCCGCGCAGAACGATCTGGCCGACGCTGTCGCCCTCGACCACGACCATGTTGGTGCCGCCCATCAACTGGCCCAGCGGGCTTTCCGCCGGCACCAGGCAGGGCGCCATGCGCTGTTCCAGGCCGCGCGGCGTCATCTGCGCCACGCCCAGCAGCTTGATGCGATAGCCCATGTCGGCCGCGCGGCGGATGTCGTCGATGCTGACGCGCTCGATTCCCTCGATCTCGACGGCGCCGAAATCGATCCGGGTGCCGAAAGCGATCGAGGACAGGATGGCCAGCTTGTGGCTGGCGTCGATGCCGCCCACGTCCAGCGTCGGATCGGCCTCCAGATAGCCCAGTTGCCGGGCCTCTTCGAAGACCGCCTCGTAGGGCAGGCCCGCGCTTTCCATCCGGGTCAGGATGTAGTTGCAGGTGCCGTTCATGACGCCCATCACCCGGCGCAGTTCGTTGCCGGCCAGCGATTCCGTCACCGCCTTGATGACCGGAATGCCGCCCGCGACCGCCGCCTCGAAGCGGATCACCCGACCCAGGCTTTCGGCCAGTTCCGCCAGCGCCTGCCCGTGGACGGCCAGCAGCGCCTTGTTGGCGGTGACGACATCCTTGCCCGCGCGCAGCGCCGCCTCGATGCTGTCTCTGGCGACGCCATTCTCGCCGCCGACCAGTTCGACATAAACGTCCACGTCATCGGCGGTGGCGACGGCATTGGGGTCGTCCTCCCAGCGATAGGCCGACAGATCGGCGTCGCGGTTCTTCATCCGGTCGCGCGCGCTGACCGCGGTGATCGTCACCGCCCGGCCGGTCCGGCGGCCCAGCAGTTCGGCATGTTTCTGCACGATCTTGACGACACCGATCCCGACGGTGCCCAGCCCGGCAATGCCCAGGCGCAGGGGGGACGACATGGAAGCCTCTTGTTGTCGCGATTTCGCGGCGTGTTAGCGCGGCAGGGGCGGCGTTGCAACGCGGGAAAGCCGTTATCACCGCACGCCGGCCGGCGTGGATCGCGACAGGGCCTCAATCCTCGTCCCGATGGCCGGCCCATTCGCCGTCGATTCCGGTCGCGCGCATGATCGACACGATCCGCCGCGCGGCCTGCAGCGTCGCGGCATGGATGTCGCGGACATCCTGCGGATTCATGTCGTCCGGATAGCGTTCGCCGCGCGTGTTGATGAAGGTGGGATGCCAGTAGCCCGGCCGATCGCCGGGCCGCCAGGAGGCATGGCACAGCAGGTTCCGCCGCAGCCGAAGCTCGCTCAGCGTCCCGGCCAGCGCCTGCCTGTCCTCGATCCCGGCGCGGTTCGTCGCGGCGACGAAACTGTCGATCAGCGTGCCCAGCGAATCGTCGGCGATCTCTTCCATCCGCCGCAGCCATTTCTCCAGCGCGCTTTCGGTCGCATCCTCGCCCAGTCCCTGGCGTGTCAACGAGAAGATCGCCCGTTTCAGCGCCTCTTCCAGAAAGCCGAAGCCCGAGACGGCGTGGCCGATGGCCAGGGCCATCTCGTCGGATAATCGATCGGGCGCGCGGGGCAGGCTCATGCGCCCGTTCTAGCGGGGCCGGCGGGGGCTGTCTGCCCCCTCCCTGCGGCGGAAAGAAAGCCTGCCGTGGCGCCGCCGGCAGCGGCGGGGGCGGGCGGTTCTTGGGCCGCCGGCCGTCGCGGGGCGCATTCAGGCGGCACGGGCCGCGCGGATCAGGCGCAGGATATCGGCGGCGGCGGCGGGGATGTTGGTGCCGGGACCGAAGATCGCCTTGACCCCGGCATTCTTCAGGAAATCGTAATCCTGCTGCGGGATGACCCCGCCGCAGATCACCAGGATATCGCCCGCGCCCTGTGCCCTCAGCGCCTCGATCAGTCTGGGTGCCAGCGTCTTGTGGCCCGCGGCCTGGGATGAAATGCCCACCACGTGCACGTCATTGTCCACCGCGTCCTGGGCCGCCTCTTCCGGGGTCTGGAACAGGGGGCCGACATCGACATCGAAGCCGATATCAGCGAAGGCGGTGGCGATCACCTTGGCGCCACGGTCATGTCCGTCCTGACCCATCTTGACGACCAGCATGCGCGGGCGCCGGCCCTCTTGTTCGGCGAAGGTTTCCACGTCTTGCTGGATCGCGGCGAAACCTTCGTCACCCTCGTAGGCCGCGCCATAGACCCCGGCCAGCATCTTCACCTCGGCGCGATGGCGCCCGAATTCCTTTTCCATGGCCATGCTGATTTCCCCCACCGTGGCTCTGGCGCGGGCGGCCTCGATGGCGGCCGCCAGCAGATTGCCGCTGCCGGCCGCGCGACGCGTCACCTCGGCCAGCGCCGCGTCGCAGGCCGCCTGATCGCGGCTGGCGCGGATCCGTTCCAGCCGCGCGATCTGGCTGTCGCGGACCTTCACGTTGTCCACATCCAGAATCTCGATCGGATCCTCGCGATCCTTGCGGTATTTGTTCACACCCACGATCACGTCCTCGCCCCGGTCGATCAGCGCCTGACGCCGGGCGGCGGTTTCCTCGATCCGCAGCTTGGGCATGCCGGATGCGACGGCCCTGGTCATGCCGCCCATTTCCTCGACCTCCTCGATCAGCGCCCAGGCCTTTCGGGCCAGTTCCGCGGTGAGGCTTTCGACATAGTAGCTGCCTGCCAGCGGATCGACGACATGGGTGATGCCGGTTTCCTCCTGCAGGACAAGCTGCGTGTTCCGCGCGATCCGGGCGCTGAAATCGGTGGGCAGGGCGATGGCCTCGTCCAGCGCGTTGGTATGCAGCGACTGCGTGCCGCCCAACGCCGCCGACATTGCCTCATAGGCCGTGCGGACCACGTTGTTGTAGGGATCCTGTTCCTGAAGGCTGACGCCCGAAGTCTGGCAATGCGTGCGCAGCATCAGGCTGCTGTCCTTCTTCGCCCCGAATTCCGACATGATCCGGTGCCACAGCAGACGCGCGGCGCGCAGCTTGGCGATCTCCATGAAGAAGTTCATTCCGATGGCGAAGAAGAAGGACAGCCGGCCGGCGAACTTGTCGACATCCATCCCGGCCGACAGGGCCGCGCGGACGTATTCGCGCCCGTCGGCCAGCGTATAGGCCAGTTCCTGCACCAGGTTCGCGCCGGCCTCTTGCATGTGATAGCCGGAAATCGAGATGCTGTTGAAGCGCGGCATTTCGTCTGCGGTATATTCGATGATGTCCGCGATGATCCGCATCGAGGGTTCGGGCGGATAGATATAGGTGTTCCGCACCATGAATTCCTTCAGGATGTCGTTCTGGATGGTGCCGGACAGCGCGGATTTGTCATGGCCCTGTTCCTCGCCCGCGACGATGAAGCTGGCCAGGATCGGGATCACCGCGCCGTTCATCGTCATCGACACGCTGACCTGATCCAGCGGGATGCCATCGAACAGGATCTTCATGTCCTCGACCGAATCGATGGCCACGCCCGCCTTGCCGACATCGCCCTCGACGCGGGGATGGTCGCTGTCATAGCCGCGGTGGGTGGCCAGATCGAAGGCGACCGATACGCCCTGCTGGCCAGCCGCCAGATTGCGGCGATAGAAGGCGTTCGATTCCTCGGCCGTGGAAAAGCCCGCATATTGCCGGATCGTCCAGGGCCGTCCCGCATACATCGTCGCACGCGGGCCGCGGGTGAAGGGCGCGATCCCCGGCAGGCTGCCCATATGCGGCAAATCCGCCGTATCGGCCTGGGTATAAAGCGGCTTGACCGGAATTCCCTCCAGCGTGTCCCAGACCAGTTCGTCGGGGTCGCGGCCCTTCAATTCCTTCTCGGCCAGCCTGCGCCAGGCTTCCAGCGTCGGTTTTGTCATGATGCGTCCTTTCCCCGGCCGGGTCCGTGCTTATATTCAGCACAGGACGAGGTGCCGATGAAGTTGAAATTCCTGATCTTTGCGACCCTGCTGGCGGCGATGGGCCCGGCGCGCGAAGCGCCGCCCCAGGCGGTGCCGCAGCCGGATCCGCCCGCGCCGATGAGTCCCGAAGAGATGCCGGACAGCGCGCCGGCCCCGGCAGCGGCGGCCGAGCTGATCGAACGCGACGCGGCCCAGGTCTCGCCGGGGGATTTCCGGTGGAAATCGCGCCCGGTCGTGATCTTTGCCGACACGGCCGAGGATCCGGCCTTTCGCGAGCAGATACAAGCCCTGCGCCGCCGGCCGGGGATGCTGCTGGACCGCGACGTGATCGTCGTGACCGATACCGATCCGGGTGCCAACGGAGAATGGCGCCGGCTGCTGCGTCCGCGCGGCTTCTCGCTGGTGGTGATGGACAAGGACGGACAGGTCAAGCTGCGCAAGCCCTTTCCCTGGGACGTGCGCGAAATCAGCCGCGCCATCGACAAGTTCCCCTTGCGGCTGCAGGAAATCGGCCGGACGGGCATGTCGCCCTGATTGCAATCGCGCCCGGAACGCCCCATATTGAGACGGCAAAGGGAGACGATGATGGCTGATCCGAAACGCATCCGCACCAGGCGTCCGGCCGCCGCGCCGGCCGAGCCACGCGACACCCCGTCCCGCCCGATCCGTCCCCGCATCATGGACAAGGATCTGCGGGCGGCCCGTTCCGCACTGATCGAGGAAGCCGAACGGATCATGGGCGTCGCCCCGATTCTTGGCCGGACCGGACCGCGTCCGGGTTACTGACGGCTGCGGGCATGTCGCCGCGCCCGGTTCCGTCAACGTCCTTGGCGATCGCGATCATCGCGTCCTCGCCCAGGTCCAGCGCCTCCAGCCTGAAATTGATATAATCACGATACAGATCCGCCGCGCGTTCGGGCCCGATCAGGTCCACGTCCAGCACCCGCAGATCGTCGATGGCCGCGCCGATCACGTCCAGTTGCCGGTAATACAGCACGATCGGGTCGATCGTGTCGCGCGGCAGGACGTGAATTTCGGCGATGATGGCACGGAAGATGGCGTCGTTCGATTCGGTCGGGATGGTCGGAAAAAAACCGGGATTGTCCTCGATCCGCCGGGCGATGGTTTCGCCGTAGGTTTCCAGATCCTCGCGCCGCAAGGCCGCCACATTCGCCCGGATCTCGGCGAACAGCGCGCGCTGGACATCGCGGACGCGGTTTTCACGCAGCTTGGCATCGCGCCTGCGGTTCTGAAGCGCCACGACCCACCAGCCGATGGCCAGAAACAGCCCGGCGATGACCGCCTGCTGCCCCTGCGGACTGAGATAGGGATCCAGCGGCGGTATCGGCGTCATCGGAAGGAACCGGCTTGCGCCGCCGGGCGTAGGGTTGAGGCAAAGGAGAAAGCGATGACCCGCACCCTGCCGATAAGTGCCCTGGCGCTGGCATTCTGGCCGGTTCTTGCCCCTGCCGGTTCCGGGCAGGGCGGGACGACGCCGCAGCCGATCCGCGCCGATACGCTGGAACGTCTGCGCTGGCAGGCCCGCCCGGTGGTGATCCTGGCCGAGGGCGCGCCCCTGGCGGCGCAGGTTCTGGCCCTGACATCCGAACCCGCGGCATTGGCCGAACGCGACATCGTGCTGCTGATCGAGGGGCCGGGGGCCGGCCCCCTCCGCGACCAGGCGGGCAGCGGCTTTGCGGTGCTGCTGATCGGCAAGGATGGCGGGGTCAAGCGGATCTGGCACGAACCCGTCGATCCCGAAGATATTTTCGCGCTGATCGACGCCATGCCCATGCGCCGACGCGAGGCTGGCCAGGACGGCTGAACCGGGATCGGCACGGGGGCGGGCCGGCCGATCATTCGAATTCCATGATCACGTCATCGACCTTCAGGCTCTGGCCCGCCTCGGCGCTGACGGATTTCACCACACCCTTCCTTTCGGCACGGAGGATGTTTTCCATCTTCATCGCCTCGACCGTGGCCAGCGCCTGACCCTCCTGCACCTCGTCACCCGCAGCGACGTTGATCTTCACGACCAGCCCCGGCATCGGGCAAAGCAACAGTTTCGAGGTGTCGGGCGCGATCTTCTCGGGCATCAGCCGGACCAGTTCGGCGGCGCGCGGGCGGCGGACATGCACGCGCAGATCGGCACCGCGCAGACGCAGGCGGAACCCTGCCGGGATCCTGTCCGCCTTCATGACCAGCGGCCGGCCGTTGACCGAAAGTCGCGCCAGCGACCGGCCGGGCCTCCAATCGCTTTCGACGCGCAGATCGTGGCCGTCGATGGTCACGGTCGCCCCCTCGCGATCGGCCCTGATCCTGACCGGGATTTCGCGTCCGGCGACGAAGATCACCCAGTTCTCGCCGACATGGCGTTCGTGGTTGTCCAGCCGCCCGCTGATCCGCGCGCGCCTGATTTCGGCCATGCGGTGCATGGCGGCAGCGGCGGCGGCGACGCGGGCTATCTCGGTATCGG